>JAPLFM010000255.1 GCA_026390675.1 Candidatus Kapaibacterium sp.
TAACTGCATTTATTTTGAAATCTTTATCAAATACTCGTTTTGTTTGCTTTACCATTTTAATTCCTTTTTAGTTTTTATAAAACTCAATTTAATGATATTTTATCTCTTTTCCTAATGTCTACTAAAATGGGGGAATATCAGAAGGTAACTACCATAAAGGTAAGTCTAATATAATTAGAATGATTGTGATGAAAAAATAATAATTAGATCCATATATATAAAGTTTTTGTAATACTTTACTCGTTTAGTGTTAAACAATAAAACCTTAGATGTTGACAACTTTCTTCGTAATAATTGGTTTTTTTTTTTTATAAGTTTGAATAAGTTAATTTTTATTTCTAATTTATAAAGGTGTTTTATGAAAAAGATGTTATTAGTTTTGTTGTTTGGGATGTTCTTGCAAATAAGTGTTTCGAAAGCGGATTTTATTCAAGACTGTATTAATGCAGGTGGACAACCGTTTTCAATTTCAGTTGTTTATAATGGATGTCCAGGCATTATTAATGTTTGTGTATTTGTTGTTGATGGAGTTCACCAAATCAATTATTGGTCATTTGAAGGTGAAAATGGTTGTACAATTAATTCACCAACAAATTTACTTGATCCAAATTTTTGGCCAGATATTGATAAACAAGTTATTGAATATTTGTCTAATCATACTTACGGACCTGGGCCGTGCTCTGGGGCTCATATGTCTTATTATCAAATTACAAAAAGAACTTGCGAAAAATATCGTAATGTAGAAATAGGACCAAATAATTGGAAAATAATTTTAGAACCATGTATTGGTAATGAGGCAACTTGTAAAAAACTTTATTCATCTTGTTGGAGATATATTAATGGAACAAGTGGTGCAACAACAATCGACCTGATATTAATAAGCTCAACAAGTGAAGGTACTGCAGATTGTACAGCAATTAATGTAATTTCAATTTTATGGTTGGGTCGTCCTTGTTGTGAAGCATGGCAAACTGAGTGTTTCAATATTGGATGCTATTAATTCATTATTTTAAAGATTATGAAAAAGATTTTTTGTTTGTTTTTTATTTTAACAACTTTATATTTGAATGCACAAATTAATTCAGATAGCTTTGTTAGATTAAATGTTGAATTAAATGGAATTCTAAAAGCAGATAATCGAATTGTAATTTATGGTTCTAATGGTTGCTTGATGTTTTCAGATGAGAAAGCAAAAAGTTGGGAACAGATAAGTATTGGAGACTCTTTATATATTGTAAATCTAAATTATAATAATAAAAAATTAAATGGAATTGTTTACTCAAATGACAATCATATTTTTTATGAACTTAGTTTTGATAATACTTCAAGAACTTCTATTTTAAATAGACTAAATATTCCTCTTGTTGGATTTAGAAAATTTCAACAAGTTAATAATATGATGTTTTTTGCTTCGCATACTGAAATATATTCATTTAATCAAATTACTAAAGTAGTTTCAAAAGAGTACTCTGATACAACTTTAAAATTTAATAATTTTGTAGCTATTAATAATTATTTATTAATGGCTACAATAACTGATACTTTATTAAGATTCAATACTTTATCAAAAATTATAGAACGAGTTCCATCCAAAGGTTTAATATCAAATGCAAACTCATTAATTAACTATAATAATAGTTTATATTGTATTTCGAATAATAAATTTCTAAAATCAATTGATAATGGTGTAACTTGGGATAGTTTGTCATTGTTACAAAATTGTGTATTATCTATTTCAAATGATAATATTTTATATGCTACAACAACTAATACATTTGAGAATTTCATTCAAAAGCTTACAAATGATGGATTAACTTTTAATTTTAATGAAAAGAGCATAATTAAGTTTGATAAATACATTAAACAATTTCAAATTTCAAATATATTTTATATTGATTCTAATACAACTTTGGCAATTGGATTTAATAAATTAATTATCAAATCGATTGACAAATTAAAGTCTTGGACTTTAATTTCAAATTACAGTAGAGAAGCATATGACATAAAAATTAAATTTTTCGATAAATTTTATGGAATTTCTTATAATAATTACAATCAGTTTTTTAAAACATTTGATGGAGGTGCAACTTGGTTACCAATAAATGATACTCCTACAATTCCATTGGGGTTTGGTACAAACTTTGTAGGCGACAACTCAATAAAAAGAAATGGCTTATTCTTATATTTGCAAAGAGATTACAAAAAGGAATATGAAAGTAAAATTGCTTATAGTACTGATACTTGTAAAACATTTAAATATAACACAATAGATTTTTCAGGATTTTCAGGATTTAGTAATTTATTTGAAACTATTGATTCTATATATTTTGTAATGTGGTCTTATTTTGGAAATAACACTATTTCAAAATTATATACTATAAATCAAAGTTATAAAAATACAAATATAAAACAATTTGATTCTTTAAAGATATTTAAAATATATAAAAACAATGAAAATAACCTTGAAATGATATGTAATGAATATAGATACAGAATACATAATGAAATAGGTGGAAATGCTCCTTATTTATTTGATAGTACTAAAGTCATTATTAAAGAATCATTTGACAAAGGCGAAACTTGGGTTGACAAACATATAATACAATCCACAAACCACCATAAATTAAAAGATCAAATCTCATTAAGTGATAGGTCTCTTTTTTTGTCTTCAAAATCTGAGTACATCCCAGCTGTGAATGATTCAAACACTTATTTATATGAAATAAAAAATGGAGTCGTAAGTTTGATTCATACTTTTGCTGATTTTAATGTTATCTCAATTGTAGATTATAATGGGAAATTATATTATGGTAGTGATAGAAAAATATACTATCAAGATGCTAATTTTGAATGGAAATCAAATAATATTTCTTCATATATAGGCGGTAAATACTATCCAACTTTTGATTTTGGAAATGTTTTGTATGTTGCAACTACAAGTACACAGCTTTATGACAAAGACTTTACAAACATCTACAGATTTACAGATGAAAGCCCTATAAGTGATGTAGAAGCTCAAATTGAAGAAATGACTGACCTTGTAACTCTCAGCCCAGCACCACTTCCAGCAAATACATTTACCAAAATAGGAGTTATTTGGAGTCCTATTTACAAATTTTATTTAAGTAATATTGAAGTTTTTGATATTTATGGAATTAAAGTAAAAAGTAATTTAAAAACTTCATTAAGAGAATTTGATACTTTTAGAGGTGAACTTACTCTTCAAACTGAAGATTTGCCAGAAGGTGTTTTCTTTGTTAAAATATCCCACGGAATTACTACCAAATATGTTAAAATATTAGTATCGCATTAAACCATTCTTTTAAAGCAAAAAAAATTGTAAAAAAAGAGGATTTTCATCCTCTCTCTTACTTACATACTTTTAAGAAAAAATTATTTTTTCTTCATACATTCTTCAGTACATTTATGTCCTTTTTCGCCATGGATATAAATGTGTTTACTATCCATACATTCAGTTGTACATTTATGCTCTTTCATTTCAGCTTTTGATTCTTTATGAGTAGGCATTTCTTTGCAAGCATCTGATCTTCCCCTAATTCAGTGTACTCTTAGAAAAGAGATTAATTGTAATTATAGTACATAGTTTCGTATTGCATTGGCGTTAGATAATTCAAACTTGAATGAATTCTTTCTCTATTATAAAAAAGCTCAATATATTTAAA
>JAPLFM010000047.1 GCA_026390675.1 Candidatus Kapaibacterium sp.
GTTTTACCTTAAAAAATTCAATCCTAATATTTCATTTATAGGTATTGGTGGACCTTTGATGGAAAAGCAAGGCTTGAAATCAATTGTAAATTTAAAAGATATTTCTGTAGTTGGATTTTGGGAAGTAGCAAAAAAATATTCATTTTTCAAAAAATTATTAAAACAATCTCAAGAGCTTATTCAAAATGAAAAAGTAGATTTGTTTCTTCCAATTGATTATCCCGGGTTTAATCTTAGACTTGCAAAATTTGCTAAGGCTAATGGTACAAAAGTTATATATTATATTGCTCCTCAGCTTTGGGCTTGGGGTGAAAATAGAGCTAAAGAATTAAAAGAAAGTATTGATAAATTATTAGTAGTATTTCCTTTTGAAGTTGATTTTTTTAATAGATTTGGTATTGATACAGAATTTGTAGGTCATCCATTACTTGATGACCCAATGTTGCAATCTAATTTTAAATCTTTTGTTGAAAGAGATAACACAATTGTTTTTTTACCAGGTAGTAGAACTCAAGAGTTAAAAAGACATTTGCCTTTGGTTAATCAAGTTATAAATTTAATTAAAAAAGAACTCAAGGAATATCAATTTATAGTTGCCAAACCAGAAGCGATAAATGAAAAATTGTTTGAGAGATATTTAGATAATGAAAATCTAAATTTGAATAGTAATAGTAGGGAACTGATGCAAAACTCGAGATTTGGATTAGTTAAAACTGGTACTTCCAACCTTGAAGCTGCATTATGTGGAATGCCTTTTGCAATGTTTTATAAAACCTCTCTAATTACTTATTTGATTAGTAAGAAACTTATCACAATGCAATATATATCATTAGTAAATATTCTTCAAAACAAACAAGTCATAAGTGAATTTATTCAACAAGATGCAAATCCTCAAATACTTTCTAAACATATTGTTGATAATGTTAATAATGTTGAAAAGTGGAATAGAATTCAACAAGATTTCCAAATTTTAAGAATGCAACTTGGGGAAAAAGGTGCTTCAGAGCGTAGTGCAAAAATAATAACAAAAGAATTAACTACTTGAACAATATAGCATTAAAATACAGAATATTTATTAAAATTGTGGTGTTGATTTCTAAAACTTGGAGAATTAACATTATTGGTAATTTACAAACACAATGTGGAATAATTGCTTTTTGGCATTCTGAAATGTTGCCAATGTGGAAATACTTTGGAAAACTAAACTCAACTGCAATAATAAGTAGAAGTAAAGATGGAGAAATTTTATCACAAATTGTAAAGTCTTGGAATGTTGATGTTATAAGAGGCTCTTCAGCTGTTGGAGGAAGTGAAGTAATGAAAGAGATGATTGAAATTGCTAAAAAGAAATTTATTCTTATTACCCCTGATGGACCAAAAGGACCTAAAAACAAAATGAAAGCAGGTACTGTTGTTACTTCATTGAGAGCAAATGTTCCTATATATTTGTGTAATTCAAATTTTAAATCTAAAATAGTTTTTAAAAAAAGTTGGGATTTGTTTCAATTTCCACTTCCATTTTCAAAAATAGACATTAACATTTCAGAACCGATCTATTTAGATTATACTGAAGATAGAGATGTTGTTAATTCATATATTTTACAATTAGAAAACAAACTAAACCAAATAGATGCTTAAATTACTTTCATATATTTATTCTTATTTCGCAAATCAAAGAAATATAAAATTTGATTTTGGTAAAAAAGTAATATATAAAGCCAACGCAAAAGTAATAAGTGTAGGTAATATTAGTGTTGGCGGAAGTGGTAAAACTCCAGTTGTAATTATGTTAGCGATTCATTTTAATTCATTAGGTTATAAAGTAGCAATAGTTGGAAGTGGGTATAAAAGAAAAGGAAAGGGATTAATAGTTGTATCAAATTATGGTGAAATACTTTCAAATGCTAATGAAGCAGGTGATGAGATGTATTTAATTTCAACTATTGTTCAAAATTCTCCAGTAATTGTAGATAGAAAAAAAGTGAATGCAGTAAAATACGCTGATTTGGAATTCAAGCCAGATATTATTATTATTGATGATGGTTTTCAACATAGATATGTTTATAGAGATGTTAATTTGTTGATAATTGATAAAAGGACTGTTGAACAAAATCATACTTTGCCTTATGGTAGATTACGAGAACCAATTAAATCTATCAGTAGAGCAAATGTAGTTATTTTAAGAGATAAAATTGATTTACCACATAGTTATGAACAATTTGTTAATAAAAGTGTAGTATTTCAATCGAACACTAAAATTAATAGGTTATACTATTTAAGCAATAAAGAAGAATTTATAAATTTAAATGAAAAATTATCAGTAATTACTGTTTGTGGTCTTGCATTGCCAGAAAATTTCATTAAATTTGTTATTGGTTTAAATTTCAAAGTTGAATATTCTTTTAATTTTAAAGATCATTTTTTATATACTGAAGATAGTATTCAACAAATAATAAAAAAATGTAACCAAATGAGATTAGATGTATTGTTTACAACAGAGAAAGATGCTGTAAAATTAAAAGAATTTATTAAAATCTTTGATGAAAACAATATAAAGATAATAGTTATGCCTATAGAAATTGAATTACAAAATGAAAATGAATTTTACAAGCTAATAAATGAATTATTTAACTAAAAGTATATTAATTACAATCATATTATTTATGACACTTAACTTAAGTTGTACAAATAATAAAAAACTTAAAATTGCAATATCAAAAGCAAGCGGTTCACCTTCATATCAAAATTATCCAAATTGGCTAAAGAAAGTAAATCCTGAAATAGAAATAATTGACTTTCATATAATTTCTCAAGATTCAGCATTAAAAGTACTATTAGAGTGTGATGGAATTCTTTTAAGTGGAGGACCGGATGCTCACCCTGGAAGATTTGGAAGACCACAAGACACTAATTTATGTTCAATAGACTTAGTTCGTGATAGTTTGGAATTTAAAGCAATTGAAATAGCTTTAAAATCAAAAATTCCAATTTTAGGAATTTGTAGAGGTGAACAACTATTAAATGTTGCTTTAGGTGGTGATTTAATAGTTGATATACCAAGCGACAGTAGCTTACAAAAACAAAAATCAAAAATTTTACATCAAAATAAAGCAATTAATGGTGATGTTCGTCATAAGATAAGAATTACTGAATCAAGTTTGTTATATAGAATTACAAACACTTCTAAAGGTGAAGTTAATAGTAACCATCATCAAGCAATTGGTAAACTTGCTTCAGATTTGTATGTTTCGTCACGAACAGAAGATGGTTTGGTTGAAGGAGTTGAATGGAGCAATCCAAGCGGTAAATCTTGGCTTTTAGCAGTTCAGTGGCATCCTGAAAGACTTGAAAAAGAAAATCCACTTTCTATTCCAATTGCAAAAGAATTCTTGAAACAAGCTGAAAAATTTAAAAATGAAAGAAAATAGAAATTACAAATGAAACATTGGCCTTTACCTAATAGTTATTTTGATGAAATCCCAAGGAATGGCTCTCCCGGTTCTTTTTGGGAAGATAGGAATGATAGATTTCACTGTGGAGTAGATTTGTATGCCCCTAATGGCTCTCCTGTATTAGCAATAGATGGGGGTAAAATTCTTGATATTGGAGTATTTACAAATCCAAATGAAAATACTTATTGGAATGAATCATTTTATGTAATTGTTAAAAGTTCAGAAGGAATAATCTACAAGTATGCCGAATTAGAATCAGTTGATGTAAAATTAGGTCAAATTGTAATTTCTGGGCATATTCTTGGAAAAGTAGGCACTGCAATTAATATTGAAAAAGTTACATCAAAAGATCCTTTTTATATTAGAGAACTTATTTATAAAAACCAACTAGCTATGCTTCATCTTGAAATATATAAAGCACCAATAATGGAAGTAAGACCATATTCTGGTGGTAATTTTTTAGGCACTTATAGACCTAGCTCATTATTAGATCCTAATATATATTTAGTTGGGATAACTAAAAACAAACGAGATGAATCAAATTTTAGAATCTAATATCGCATTGAAGATTAATTTTTTTATCTATTTTATTCAAAATTTTATTTGATTCGACTAAGATATTTGTTTCATAAATTCCGTATTTTACCCAAAGCGATAAATAGTCAATTAATTGTATTTGAGAGTATATAAAAAATCTATAACCTTCACCATACATTAATTGTGATTGACCTAAACCAGGTGCAACACTTTCATATTGCCAAACAGCTGATTCATAAGAATTCGTAGAAAACAAACTGTACTTACCTCCAATTTTTAAATCTTCATTTATTTTGTATTTAATATCAACAAAGCCAATAAAACCATTTTCATTAGTTTTTAACTCTTTAAAATCTATATAGTTATATTCAATTCTTAACAATAAATAAGTATTTTTAATTTTTGTTTCTGCATCAATTCTACTCGAATATTTGATTTTTTGAAAATATTGTTTATAATTGTTTTGAATTAATCCATCAGTTTTTTCTTGGCTCATCAATCTAAATTTCAACTTTGAGTTATTTGATATTTTGTATTTAATTTCTCCAGCCAAATCCATTCCTCTTACTTTTGTATTTAAAAAGTAAGTATTTCCTTGTGAGTTAAATAAATCTATAAAAAAATTCAATTCAGTATTTTCATTTAAGTCTATTTTGCTGCCAAAATATAATCCACTTTCATTTGCAAAGTTACTAAATTCTCCAAATCCATAGCCAAAAGGTGAATTAAAGTCTTTTGAATAACTTCTAAAGCAAACTAGATTTGAAATATTTGATGTTTGAAATTGACATCCAATTTTTAAAGCTAGGTTTGAATTGTTATCTGTTGTTAATTCATTATAAATATTAAACTTATCAAAATCTATATTTGAATATAAACTAAATAAATTTCCTTTTGAATTATTAATAAGATTACTCGTTTGTTTGCTTATCTGTTTGTTATAATTCAAATTTAAAACATTAGCACCAATTGTTAAGTAGTTTGTTTTGTATTCAATATTTGACGCAAACATTTTCTCATTAAGATTTTCTTTTTTTGAAATTTCATTTTCGTTTCTGTATAACCCTAAAGTACTTAAAGAATACACTATGTTGCTTGATGAATCTATGTTTGCAGTTCTATTGATATTTGAATAAGCAAAGTCAAATTTCAAACTTTCACTCCCGTTTAAGTTAATTATGTAACTAGTACTTAAACCTCTGAAAAATCTATAATCTAAACTAGATAAATAACTCTTATTTCCATTTCCGATTGAAAAAACATTATTTGTAAAGTCTAAACTCTTTTTAATACCCATACCTTTCCAAAGTACTCCTCCCAATCCATATTCTAATATAAAATCCCCTAATATAATGTTAAAACTACTATCTTTATATTTTAAATATCCAGCTTGAAAGTCATTGATATTTTTTTCACCTGCATCCTTATCTATTAATGTTCCTAATTCATAATTGTTATAATTCACAATTAATCTTTGATATAAATTCAAATTACTTCCTTTGAATGAAGAATCAATTTTAATTGAATCATTTATCACAATTTGGCTTCTAATTCTATACTCAAAAAAGTTTGCCTTATTTACTTTTTTGGTCCAATTTCCATAAGAACATTTTTGAAATATTGCAATTTGAGAATCAGACAACTTACATTTTAACTTTAAGTCAGTGATGTTAAAATCATGATTCTTAATAAGATAATTAAATATCATTTTAGCATAATAATAATTAAATAATGGTAGTTTTGATAATTCTAATACTGAAGTACTACTTAAATCAATTTGATGATTAGTAAAATAGTCAATTTCATCTTGCAATATGATATTAGAATTATCTTTTAATAGATCTTCTATTACATATAAATCATTTTCACTTTGGGCTAATAAATTGAAAGAGATAATGAAGATAAAAAATATATAGATAAATTTTACCATCTATAAACTAACTCTAAATTAGGTTTCATTCCTAAAGTTGTATTATAAACTGTACCAAAAATAAAATCAAATTCAGAAGTATTATAAAGCATTTCTAATTCAAAGTCATTATATCCAGTATCAATTGCAATTTTACATTTAAAATCTTTATTTAATATTAGTTTACTTCCTAAAATTAGACCAGAACTATGATTTAAACTGATATTAGTAGCAATTTCAAAATAGTATAATTGATTGAAATTGTAACCTAAACCGGCAACAAATCTTTGAAATATATTAGTAGTTTCACTATATTTGGCTCTATTTATATTTTCAAATTTAAACCCAGCACTTAAGTTATTATCAAATTTTATCCTTGAAGACAAATCTATATTAATCTGATTGTAACTATTAAAACCCCTAATTGTTAAAGTATTATAGTTTAGATTTGCTCCTAACATTATAATTTCATTTAATTTATAAACAATAGAATTACTAAATGCAAACTCTCTATAAATTTCACTTGAATTACCTTTTATTCTTAAACCAATGCCCAATTCATTATTGATTTTATAAAATCCAACAATTTTTGCCAAGTTTAATTCGCTTATAGAATATTTGTAAGGGCTAAAAGAAAGATTTATAATACCTTTGTTTGAATCTAAGTTAATTAAATTACTTTCAAAAGTAGATCCAATATTTATCTCTCCAATTGATGAAATTATTGAACTTTCTTGATAACAAATTGGTGTTTGAGTTAAAATAACATTAGAAGTTAATGAGAAAATAACAATAAAGAAACAAAATTTCATAATTTTTGTAATATAGTTTAATTCAAATTTCTTAAATTTAACTTCATTAAAACTAATTTCAAAGAAAAAGTATGAAAAAAATAATAATTTTAACATTTTTGGTAATTTTTTCAATAAAATTGCACTCACAAGAAATAAGTTCCACAGTTTTTGTAAATATGGAACAACTTTCACAAGAAGCTAGAGTAAATCTAAGTACTATAGAAAAAGACTTAACAAATTACTTAAACAGTCAGAAATATTCAAATGTTGATTGGGTAGGTCCTAAAATTCCAATAAATTTGACCATATTTATTTCGAGTGGTTCAAATGGTAGATACACAGGTAAATTGGTTTTTATTTCTAAAAGAAATACTAAAGGAACTGAAGGTGGAACTTCATCAAGTATGAAAATATTTGAAGATAACATATCTTTTGATTTTTCTCAAGGAGCATCTTTTACTTTAAATCCACAAAGATGTGATAAATTCATTAGTATTATCGATTTTTATACATATTTGGCTTTAGGTTTAGACTTTGATTCCTATGGTGATTTAGAAGGAACTAAATTATATGAAGTTGCAAAAACTATTGCAAATAACTGCAGAGATAACGCAGATGGCTGGCAAACATTTTCTCAACCGGGAGATTTTACTAGATATAATTTAGTTTCTGAAATGTTAAATCCAAATTTTGAACAATTTAGAAAGTTAATATATACTTATCATGTAGATGGACTTGATAAAATGGAAAGTGATAGAACTACTGCAATGAAAAACATTCAAAATTTTATTGCAGATTTAGCAGATTTTAAAAATAAAAAACTTAGTGGTTCGAGTGTTTTTTTACAAGCTTTTTTTGATGCAAAAGCTATGGAACTGATCACTATATTTAAAGGAACAAATAACCAACAGGTTCTTAAAGATTTAAAATATTTGGATCCATCAAATACAACTCTTTACAATGATAATAAATAAAAGTGTCAAATAGTTATTTTATAAATACTAAAGAATTTTCAAATAAGATTGCACATAAAGCGTTATACTTTGATTATTCACAACTAATTTAAATATATCTAAAATGTTAAAATTTATATCAAAACTTCTAGGTGGCTCAAAATCAGATAAAGAAGTAAAGCAAGCATTTGAACAAGTACAAGAAATCAATAAAATATATTCAACTTTAATAACTTTAACAGATGAAGATTTAAAATCAAAAACTTCATACTTTAAGGATAAAGTTAATTCAGCAATTAATGAATTTGAATTAGAAAGATCTGAGTTAAAAAACAAACTAGTTAATGAAGCACTTTCAGCTGATGATGTCCATCAAATTAATGATAGAATCAAATACCTAAATAAAAGTATTTTTGAAACTTCTGAAGAAGTTTTAGATGATATTTTGCCAGAAGCATTTGCAGTCGTAAAAGAAGTTTGTAGAAGACTTACTGAAAGAAAACATACTTACATTTATGCTGGAAATGAATCTATTTGGGCTATGATACCTTATGATGTTCAATTGGTTGGTGGAATTGTTTTACATAATGGTCAAATCGCTGAAATGCAAACAGGTGAAGGTAAAACTTTATCAGCAATTTTACCACTTTATCTAAATGCAATTACTGGTAAAGGAGTTCATCTTGTTACTGTAAATGATTATTTAGCAAAAAGAGATTGTGATTGGATGAAACCTGTATTTAATTTCTTAGATATTAAAGTAGGGGCAATTCAGTCGAATATGGATAATCAAGAAAGAAATGAAATGTATTTGAATGATATAACTTATGGTACTAACAATGAATTTGGTTTTGATTATCTAAGAGATAATATGGTTACTGATTTTGATGAGAAAGTTCAAAGAGAACATTGGTTTGCTGTTGTAGATGAAGTAGATTCTGTATTAATTGATGAAGCTAGAACACCATTAATAATTTCTGGTCCAGTAAATAGAACAGATCAAAAATTTGATGAAATGAAAGGGAGAGTAAAAAGATTAGTTGATACTCAAGCAAAATTAGTAAATGAAATAGTTGCAAATGCTGTAAATTTACTTGCTAAATCAGATAAAGACAGTAAAGAAGAAGCAGGTGTTCAAATTTTAAGAGCAACTCATGGTTTGCCTAAACATAAAAGATTACAAAAGTTATTACAAGATACAGAAGCAGTTAAATTAAGACATACAACTGAAATGACGTATATGCGAGATCAAAATCGCAGAATGCATGAAATAGACGATGAGTTGTATTATACAGTTGATGAAAAAACTCATCAAATTGATATTACTGAAAAGGGTAGAGAACTTCTTTGTAATGCTCAAGAAGATCCAAATTTATTTTTGTTACCAGACATTACATCTGAAATAAGTATGATTGAAGGTGATACTAGTTTATCTCAAGAAGACAAACAACAAAAAATTGATTCTGCTCATTTATTATATTCTGAAAGAAGTGATAGAATGCACACAGTAAATCAATTACTTAGAGCTTATTCATTATATGAAAAAGACGTTGAATATGTAATTCAAGATTCAAAAATAATGATTGTTGATGAACATACTGGACGTATTCTAGATGGTAGAAGATATTCAGACGGACTTCATCAAGCAATTGAAGCCAAAGAAAACGTTATGGTTGAAAAAGATACACAAACATTAGCAACAATTACTTTGCAAAATTATTTTAGATTGTATCATAAGCTAGCTGGTATGACTGGTACAGCAGAAACAGAAGCTCCTGAATTTGAAAAAATATACAAATTGGAAGTTGTTTCAATTCCAAGTAATAGACCACTTATAAGAAAAGATTTGAATGATGTAATTTACAAGACTAAAAGAGAAAAATATAATGCAATTGCTGATGATGTAATTCAATTATTAGCTGAAAATCGTGCTGTGCTTGTATACAAGCACAGCACGATTTTCAGCTAATAATTGAATTACAAAGCTGAAATTATTTCAGATGCTGGTAAAAAAGGTGCATGTACAATCGCTACAAATATGGCAGGTCGTGGAACAGATATTAAAATTGATGAAACAGTTAGAATTGCTGGTGGTCTTGCAATTGTTGGATCAGAGAGACATGATGCTCGACGAATTGATAGACAATTGAGAGGTCGTTCTGGTCGTCAAGGAGATCCAGGTTCTTCAAAATTTTATATTTCATTAGAAGACAATTTAATAAGACTTTTTGGTGCTAGTGGTGAAAGAGTTGCTAAAGTTATGGAATCATTAAAAATTCCTGAAGGTGAAGCTATTGAACATTCAATGATTTCAAAAACTGTTGAATCTGCTCAAAAGAAAGTTGAAGAAAATAATTTTGGAATTAGAAAAAGACTTATTGACTATGATGATGTAATGAACCAACAAAGAGAAGTTATCTATACTCGTAGAAAACATGCTTTAAGTGGTGAAAGATTGAGAGGTGAACTTATGGAGTATGTTGAAGAACTTGCAGAAAATTGGTATGAAGAATATCATCAAGAGTCAATGAATTTAAAATCAGCTCAAGCAGCAATAAGAGCAAATTTATTAAGTGAGTTAAAACTTAATGAAAATGAATTTGAAGCTATTACATCAAATGAATTTATTGATAAAGTAGTTGAAGCTTCTGAAGAATTTTATACTAGAAAAGAAGAAATGCTAAGTGAAGATTTTATGCGTCAATTAGAAAAAGTAGCTGTTCTTCAAACTATTGATGAAAAATGGAGAGAACATCTTCGTACTATGGATGATTTGAAAGAAGGTATTCACCTTCGTTCTTATGGTCAAAAAGATCCATTATTAGAATACAAAAAAGAAGCATATGATATTTTTGTAGAATTGCTTGGTGAAATTAATAAAGAATCAGTTCAATTCGCATTTAAATTTTTCCCTCAAGTTGTTGAAAGAAGTCAATTAGAATCAAATAGACCTAAATCAAGTTCTGCTCCAGTTTTGAGAAATACAAATGTTACAAAAAATTTAAATTTTACTCACTCTGATGTTACACCAAGTTATTTGCAAGAACCGACTCATTTGAATGTTAATAACAATGAAAGAGATTCCTCTAGTGTAACTACATTTAAAAGAGTGGACGCTAAAATTGGAAGAAATGATCTTGTAACAGTAAGGTATAGTGATGGAAGCGTTAAGCAAGAAAAATATAAAAAAGTTGAAAAAGATGTTGAAGCTGGTAATTGTTTTATAGTTTAAACAAATAAAATGGAAAATCTTAAATCCTTAATCTTAGAAATTTCTGATAATAAAATTTCGGATATTAATACAATAAAGCATGTTCAAAACGAGCTTTTAAATAACTTAAATAACGGTATCTTAAGGTCAGCTTCGCCAAATGGTGATGGCACTTGGACTGTAAATGAATGGGTAAAAAAAGGCATATTAATCCTTTTTAAGTATAGCTCAATTGTTAATATGTCTGTTGACAAAACTTTAAGATTTTTTGATAAAGATACTTTAGCAACAAAAGAAATAAAATTAGAAGACGGTGTTAGAATTGTACCAGGTGGATCTACTATTAGAAATGGTTGTTATGTTGCAAAAAGTGTAATTTGTATGCCTCCAATGTATATAAACATTGGCTCATATATAGATGAAGGTACAATGATTGATTCACACGCTTTAGTAGGAACATGTGCTCAAATTGGTAAAAGAGTTCACTTAAGTGCAGCTTCTCAAATTGGAGGGGTTCTTGAGCCTGCTGGAGCTAGGCCAGTAATTATTGAAGATGATGTTATGATTGGTGGGAATTGTGGCATTTATGAAGGTGTAATGGTTAAGAAAAGAGCTGTTCTTGGTTCTGGCGTAATTTTAACAGCTTCAACTAAAGTTTATGATTTGGTATATGAAACAATTTTAAGTTCAAGTTCAGATAGCATTTTGACTATTCCTGAGGGAGCTGTAGTAGTTCCGGGTGCAAGAAGAATAAATACTGAATTTGGAATTGCAAATAATCTTTCAATTTCAACTCCAATTATAATCAAATATAGAGATGATAAAACTGATGCCAAAACAGCTTTAGAATCTGCATTGAGATAGTATTATGTATGATGAAAAACAGCAAAAACAACTAAAGTTGTTTTTATTTTTGCTTGCTGGCTCAAAGTTTTTAGCAACAATAATTCTAATTTACTTTTATTTTAATTCTAAGAATTTCAACTACTTACCAATGTCTATTATTCTAGCTTCAGTTGGGTTTGGATTGATTTACCTTTATTATAAAAAGGTAAAAGTAAATGAATAAAATTCCTTTAGCATTTTGACAAGATTTAAAACCACTTGTATTTACTGAAGAAAACCAAAAATTCTATTACTTTGAAGATGAACTTCAATTAGCTTCAAATCAATTAATATTTTCCGAAGATATTTTTCTTATTACAACTTTTATCAATGGTGTAAATACTTTTGAATTTATTTCAATAATGCTTGAAGAAAACTATCAAATACCATTCTCATCTCTAGAAATATCAACTATTTACAACCAACTAAATTCTTATGGTTTTATTGAAAACAATTTTATTAAAGAAGAAAAACAAAAAATAAAATCATATTTGGATTCACATATCAGACCTTATATTTGTGCAGATTCATCTTATCCAAGCAATCCAATCGAACTTAGCAATGAGCTTGATAAAATACTTAGAAATGGGGAAGTAAGTAGTGAAAAGGAAGTGATTGCAATAATGGCTCCTCATATTGATTTTAGATTAGGTGAATTAACTCATAAAGTATATTCTCCAGCTTTTAACTTAATAAAAAACTGTAATCCAGATTTGGTTGTTATCATTGGAACTGCTCATTATAAATCAAGTGATTACTTTATGTTTACCAATAAATTATATTCAACTCCGCTTGGAGTTGTTGAGACTGATTTTGATATTCAAAGTAAAATTTCAGAAAAACTAAATGGCAAGATTACTTATGATGAAATGGCACATTATCCTGAACATTCATTAGAATATCATATTGTTTTATTGCAACATATCTTAAAAGGAAAGGAATTCAAAATTTTACCAATACTTTCTGGAAGTTTGTTTAACGAAACTAATAACAAAACCTTACCTAATGAAGTTGATGAATATTCAAAACAAATTAATGCTATCAAAGGGGTAATTAACGAATCAAATAAAAAAGTGCTTTTCCTTGCAAGTGGAGATTTAGCACATATTGGTAGAAGATTTGGTGACGAATTTGATGCAAGTGAACAATTTGATGAGCTAAATAATGAAGATAAAATCTTAATAAACCATTTATCAAAAATTAATAAAGAAGCTTTCTTTCAGGAAATTTCTAAAAATAACGACAAAAGGCGAATCTGTGGACTCTCTCCATTCTATGCCATGCTTAATCTAATTAATCCTAATTCATCTAAAGTATTAGGATATAATTTATGGGATGATACTTCAACCAAAACCGCAGTTAGCTTTTGTAGCATTGCTTATTTTAACTAATTTAAATTATTATCTGATTTTTATAAATGATATAAATCTATTTTATAATACTATTCAATGCTTCATATCGTCGACGCTTAGATTATAAAATAAATTATAGAAAAAAATGTTTAACATTTCAATTTTAACAATTGGTGATGAAATTTTAATTGGTCAAACTTTAAACACTAATTCTTCTTGGCTTTCTGCTGAATTATCTAAAATTGGTGCAAACATTTTAACTCAATCTACAATTTCTGACAACAAAGTTCAAATTATCAATGAAATTAATCGTTTGTTTGAAATTTCAGATATGATTGTTGTTACAGGTGGTTTGGGACCTACACATGATGACATTACTAAGATAACTCTTTGTGAATATTTTGATGATCATTTAGTTTTAAATGAAGTAATTTTAAAACATTTAGAAAGTTTTTACATTCAAAGGGGCAGAACCTTATTAGAAAGTATAGCTTTACAAGCTCAACTACCTTCGAAATGCGAAATAATGTTTAATTCAGTAGGAACTGCACAAGGAATGCTTTTTGAAAAGGAAGGTAAGTTCCTAATTTCAATGCCTGGAGTTCCGTCAGAAATGAAAGCTATTACAAAAGAGAGTTTATTACTTTTTGTAAAAAGCAAAATGGTAGAATTGAAATCTAAAGTTAAAGTTCATAAAACACTTTTTACAATAGGGGTAGGTGAATCAATACTTGCATTGAAAATTGGTGATCAAAATAAGTTTTTAGATAATAATTCAAGTTTAGCATATTTACCTTCATATAGAGGTGTTAAATTAAGAATATCTGTTGTTGCTTCAAGTTTTGAAAAAGGAAATAAGATTATTTCAAAAATAGAAAATGTGATAATGCAAAAAGTTGGTGAATATGTAGTTTCTAATGAATTGGAAAATATTATGGAGCTTATTTCATTAAAACTGATTGAAAAGTCTCGTACAATTTCAGTTGCTGAATCATGTACTGGAGGTTTATTAGGAGGAGCATTAACTGAACTAGCTGGAAGTTCAGCATATTTTAATGGAGGTGACCAAGTTTATAGTAATAATGATAAAATTAATAGACTTGGAATTAAAACTGAAACTTTAATTGATTTTGGTGCAGTTAGCAAAGAAACTGCAATAGAAATGTCTGAGAATGTTCGAGTACTTCATAATTCTTATTATGGTTTATCAATAACAGGAATTGCAGGACCAGATGGAGGTAGTATAGAAAAACCAGTTGGCACTGTTTGGATAGGAATTGCAACACCAAATTCTTCAAAAGCTATTTGCTATAATTTTGGGAAAAATAGAACAGTAAATAGAGAATTATCAGTAGGATATGCATTATCAATGATTTTAAATGATTTAAATTCTATGTAAAAAAAAAGACTGCTTTTTTAGCAGTCTTTACAAAATCAATTTTCAATTATTTATTTATTTACAATAAAACTCTGAACAAAATTAAGTTTAGAATTACCTACTTTTACAAAATAATTTCCATTTACTAAATTATCTGTTGGTAAATGAAATTTATTTCCATCAGCTTTGTAAATTTTATTTTCAAGTAATTTAGTACCATCATTATTATAAAGTTCTAACATTGAATCTTCATTTAAGAAAAGATCTGGTACTGTAATGAATACAAAACTGTTTGCAGGGTTTGGAAATGTTGGGTTGTTATTCAAAATTTCTTCTTCAACACTTGTAAAAGATAGACATGAAGTTTCTCTTGTTAGAGCATGGACTGAACAATTTAAAGCTTTTGGTCCAGCAGTACCTATTGTTATTGTCCAATAAGCTTCACCTTTTTTAAGTAATGGATTTAATTCGTTATTACCCATACCCAATAATGAAGGTTTTTCAGTAGGATT
>JAPLFM010000145.1:0-2236 GCA_026390675.1 Candidatus Kapaibacterium sp.
TAGATTCAAATAATGATGGTTTATTAAGTAAAGAAGAATTACTTGCTGCAGTTTACGATTTTCATAGAAGTAACTTGCCAGATGCTAACGGGAATTGGTTGTTTGGTCCATATTGGAAACATTAAACTAATAATAGAACTTTTTAAAAGCATAGTTGTATATATTCGCTATGCTTTTTTTTTGTATTAACTTTAAAAAGCATATTGATCTATTTATTTAATTTTTTTAATTTATAAAATAAACTTTATTATGTCATTTATACGATCAATTTCTGGATTGCGAGCTACACTGTCAGATGGTTTAATTCCTTCTATTCTTTCTAATTATGCTGCTGGATTTAGTTCAATTTTGGGTGAGGGTCCAATAATTGTAGGAAATGATGGAAGACCATCTGGGAAATGGATTGAGCAAATTATAATAGCTACATTACAAGCTTGTGGTAGAGAAGTTATTTCAATTGGGATGGTTCCTACCCCGACCGTCCAATTAATGACTGAGCATTCAAATGCAGTGGGTGGAATTGCAGTTACAGCTTCACACAATCCAGGACAGTGGAACGGACTAAAATTTTTAAATTCAAGTGGTGTTTTTCTGGATTTAGATGAAAATTTAAAACTATGGGAAGCAGTTGATAATGAGAATTTTGTTTTTTCAAAAAACATTCTATTCCCAGAAGTTATTTCCGATAATAATGCTATCGAAAAGCATATTTCTCGAATATTAGACTTAGATTTATTTACTAAATCTGACATTTTAGAAAAAATCAAAAAGCGAAGATTTAAAATTGTTGTTGATGCTGTTAATGCTTCAGGTTCTTATGCAGTTGTTAAATTACTTGAGAAGTTTGGTTGTGAAATCATAAAGCTCTATTGCGGAGGAACTGGGATTTTTCCACATACTCCAGAACCAATAGCTGAAAATTTAACAGACCTTTGTTCTGCTACTTTTAGTCAAGAAGCAGATTTAGGAATTGCTGTTGACCCTGATGCAGATAGGTTAGTTTTAATTGGTAAGGATGGCATACCAATTGGTGAAGAAAAAACTATTGCTTTGGCTACATTAGCTGTTTTAAAGTTTTCTCATTTGTTTGAAACTGATTTTCAAAAGTCTATAGTTGTAAATCTTTCGACTAGTAGAATGTCCTCAGATATTGCTTCTCAATTTAATACCCAAGTATTTACTTCATCTGTTGGGGAAATCAATGTTGTCAAAAAAATGAAAGAAGTAAGTGCTATAATTGGTGGTGAAGGTAGCGGTGGAGTCATTTTACCTGCATGTCATTATGGTCGAGATTCTTTAATAGGAATTGCATTAGTTCTTTCGTTACTTGCTGAAAGTGGAAATGAGCTTATTTCTCAAAGCAATGAACTTCCACAATATGAAATGATAAAAATGAAAAAAGAATTTACAGGAGATATTTCTAAAATAATACAAAAATTTTTAATTGAATTTAAAGAAGGAACTCCTATCAATCAAGATGGTTTAAAAATCAACTTTTCTGATAGCTGGATTCAAATTCGTTCTTCAAATACAGAACCTATAATTAGAATTATTGCAGAAGCAAAAACTAAAGATGAAGCTGAGAAACTAGCAAAGAGAGGAATGGATCTAATTTAAGTTGACAATACATCGCTCTATTTTAAAGGATTATAAATTTTAAAAAGTGATATTATTATCTATACTTTTATTTCCTTGTCTGATTCTATTTTTACTTCTTTTTCTACCTTCTTTTCATCTTCAAATTTTAAATCTTTAAATTGATCAAGTGCTTGAGGATTTGCAAGTGCTGACTCATTATTTACTGGTTCATTATTTAACAAATTTGATACAGCTACTTCAACTTTTTTTCCACTTATTGTAACTGGTACTTCAGTTATTTGTTTTATGAAATTTGGTACATGTCTAAAAGTCGCACCTTTTTGAATTACTTCTTTTATGTTTTTTACTAATTCAGAATTGAATTCAACTCCATCTTGAAGAACAACAAATAGAACTACTCTTACATCACCTTGCCAGTTTTGACCTACAACAATGCTATCTTTAATTTCGTTCATACCTTCAACCAACCTATAGATTTCAGCAGTACCTATTCTTACTCCACCGGGATTTAATGTAGAATCAGAACGACCATGCACAATTACTCCATCTTGTCTTGTTATTACAATAAAATCACCATGATACCAAAACCCTTTAAATTTATTAAAGTAAGCGTTATGATACTTATCATCTTTTTCAT
>JAPLFM010000145.1:2255-29165 GCA_026390675.1 Candidatus Kapaibacterium sp.
CCATACATACCAATTCACCTTTTTCATGAGTAAGAATTTGACCTTCTGATCCGAATGCTTCAATCTTCATCCCAAGACCTCTACATTGAATTTCTTCAATATAAACAGGTAATATAGGGTTACCTAACATAAAACAAGATATAATATCAGTACCACCAGAAATAGAGGATAATTGAACATTGCTATTCACATATTGATATACCCATTCAAAATTATCTTTAGAAAGTGGTGAACCAGTTGATAAAACAACCTTTAAAGAAAACAAACTGTTGTTACTTTTAGGTATCATTCCAGCTTTTTGGCAAGAAGATAAGAATTTAGGACTTGTACCAAAAACTGTTATTTTCTCTTTTTCTACTGCTTCCCAAAGAATATTTAAATTTGGGAAAGATGGGCTACCATCATATAAGAAAATAGCCGCTCCAATATTTAATGAGCTTACAAGCCAGTTCCACATCATCCAACCACAAGTAGTAAAATAACTAATAGTATCATCACGAGTAAGATTGGTATGTAAAGCTAGCTCTTTATAATGTTGAAGAAGAGTTCCACCTTGACCATGCACAATACATTTAGGTACACCTGTTGTACCACTAGAATACATAATATAAAGAGGGTGATCAAAAGGTAATTGTTCAAATTCAACTTCAGCTGCTTCATTATTCATTAGATCTTCCCAAGTCATAAACTTTTCTCCAGTTGGACTAGCGGAATCTATTCTATTTATTATTATAGTTTTTACTAATCCTTCTAAATCTTGAGTAATATGTTTGATTTTATCGCCTGTTGGAAAGTCCTTCCCATTATAAGTATAACCATTTATTGCAAATAGTACTTTGGGTTTTATTTGACCAAATCTATCTAATACACCTTGGAAACCAAAGTCAGGTGAACAAGAAGTCCAAATAGCACCTATTGATGAAGTAGCAAGCATACCTATTACTGCTTCAGGGATATTAGTAATAAAAGCAGCAACTCTATCTCCTTTCTCAACACCTAAAGCAATCAAACCAGCTGCACATTTTGCTACAAGATCATACAATTCTCTATATGTT
The DNA here is from genome assembly GCA_026390675.1 of Candidatus Kapaibacterium sp. Taxonomy (GTDB): domain Bacteria; phylum Bacteroidota; class Ignavibacteria; order Kapaibacteriales; family UBA2268; genus JAPLFM01. Next base: position 3,311 of record JAPLFM010000145.1, read on the forward strand.
ATATAAACTGGTTCTTTATTTTCAGACCAACTTATTAAAGCGTTATTATCATCTCTGTATTTTAATAAATTTTCAGCAAAATTGAGTTCTGCACCAACAAACCACTTAGGACGAGGTATTTTAATATATTTGCCAAAATTAGTATCCATTATTGTTGTGTATTTTTTAGATGAATATATTTCACCATAAATCCAAATAGTTTCCCAAAATTTATCAACGTGTTTTACAGACCATTCATACATCTCATTGTAATTATGAAAATTTAAATTATATCTTCTACTTAGAAAATTTTTATATTTATTCATATTTGTTTGAGCAATTTTTTCTTTTGAAGGTTGCCACAAAAGTTTTTTCGGATTATTTGTTGTTTCTGTGCTCATAATTATATTAATTTCTTAATTTTACTAAATAGTTATTTAACAATTTAACTATGGAAAACCAAGTATCAAAATTAAAAATAAAAAAGGAGCAATATATCGCTCCTTTAATTAATTTTCATCTAAACATACTATTTTAAATTAAGGATTTTTCCAAAGTAAGTTTTTTTATCATAATTTACTTTTAACAAAATAAGTTCGATTTTAGGTAATAAAAGTTCAATTTTGTTTTGACTATTATTCAAAATGTTAACACCTAACTCTTTACCACTTAGGTCATATAAATAGATCTCAATTTGTTTTGAATTATCTAGTACTTCTATATTTAAAACATCTAAATTTTTATTAATTTTAATATCTTTGTTTTCAAAATCATCAACAGAATTAATTTCATCAACATTAAATTTGAATGTAGGTGAAATTTGAGAAATGCTTGTTTGGTTTTTTGCTACTATTGCCCAAAAGTAAGTTTTTTTATTATTTAATATTTTAGAAAAAGTAGTATCTGCAATATCAGGAGTTACTACTTTGTTTAATATCAACTTGTCATCTTCTGCAATAGTTAGGTCATAAGAATTTGCATTTCTAACTTTGTTCCAAACAAAAGTTAATTTAGTCGAATTTAAATTTGAATTATTAGAAGGAATCAGCAATTTAGGAATTGATAATACATTTGAAACGTTAGTAACAAATACTCTAATAGACGACCAAGGACTGATAGAATTACCTGATTGAGATTGAACTCTCCAATAATAAACAGTATTATTATTTAAATCTTTATAATTATAACTAATTGTATTGGAAAAGTCATTAACTACAAAAGTATCAAATGTTGAGTCTAAAGCAATTTGGATTTTATAACTAGTAGCATTATTCACACTTTTCCATAAAAAATCAAGTTCTGTAGTGATATCTTTCGATTTATCTAAGGGATAAATTAATTCTGGAGAAACAAGACTTACACTCAAAGCAGTTTTGAAATTCCAAATTAAAGACCAGCTACCTATTCCCCCACTTGACATTGCTCGAACTTTCCAAAAATACTTTGTATCAGCTTTTAAATTTTTCAAGTTAAGTTTTGATTCCAGTGAAGTATCTTTTTTTGTATCTATAAATGTAGAATCTTCACTTAAGTAAATCTCGTATCCAGATTAAACTTAAAGTTTGCATTTCGTTTGTAGAATTGTTCAATGGAAATTTAAGTATAGGAACTGAAATTCCGGTAGTAAATTGAGATATTTCTGACCAATCGCTTGTATCTTTGTTAGTAATCCCTCTAACTCTCCAAAAATATCTAACTAAGCTACTTAAACCTGTAAATTTTGCGTCTTGACTTCGACTTATTGTTTGATCAATTTCATTTATATTAAAATCAAAAAATTTAGAAACTTGATATTGAAAGAAATTTGTCTTACCAAATTTATCAAAATCAAAAATATCTGAATTTTGTACGTTTATCGCTTTGTTAATTGGATAGCTTAGTATGGGAATAGCTAAAGCAGTTTTAAATCCCAAAACATTTGACCATGCAGTTTGACCGTCGCCATTAATTCCAGCAACTCTCCAATAGTAATTTGTATATGGTACTAACACTTGATAGAAGAAACTAGAGTCAACTAAATCTGTTCTATTTATAGTTTTTTTAATAAAAGTAGAATCTTCTGACAAATCTAAAGCATAATTTGTTGCCGATTTTACTTTATTCCATATTAATCTTCCATCTTTGTACGAAAGCCCAATTGCCTTGTTTATAGGTAGCAATAAAGTAGGAATAGAAATTGGAGTTCGCACATTCCAAATTTCTGACCAAGGACTATTAAAATTGTCAGTTACGTTTATTGCTCTAACTCTCCAATAATATTTTGTACCCTTGTCATATTTTTTAAAATTATAAGTAAGTAGAGTAGTTGAAGTATCAACAACATTACTTTTAAATGTAGGTGTAGAATCAATTTGAATTTGGTATTTTTCTCCACCAATTGAAGCATTCCATTTGAATAATGAATCGCCATTGAAAAGAGTTTCTTTTAATGGGCTTTTTAGAAACGGAGCTATATTTGGGATTGCTCTTGTATTAGCAACAATAAATTCACCACCTTTTTTAATAATTGCCTCTAAATTCTTTGTAGTAGAATTATATGTAGTTGGTATTTTAGTAAAATTCCCTTTATTTTCACCATCCCTTTGATAAAGCATAAACGTATCTAATAAGCTAAATCCTACTAAATCTTGGGTATTAATTTTAATTGTTGCATTAAGTGTAGTAATTTCTCCACTTACTACCCAGCGGTAATTTAATTCTTTAGAGGGGGTGTAATCTGAATATTGATAAATTTGAGGTCTATAATTATGTCTTTCTACTGATAACCTACCTTTATTAGAAAAAGAATTTAAAGTAATATTTACTCCAGTAGTATTGTTTGTTTCATTAAAATTAAAATCTCCACTAGAATTAACAATTTTACTAACACCACCTGCATTATAAACAAATTTATAGGCTCTATATGTTGAAGCACTATCACCATTACTTCCATAATAAACTAATTTGTTTGTAGAGTCAACTTCGTAAACATATTCTGAAAGACTTATAAATGTATTTCCATTTGGCAATCTTTGACAACTACCCATTGCATAAGAATAATATGAAGGATTTGGTACAAATTCCCAAACTTTTGTAGCTGTTTTATTTATTTCATCTAATTTATACTCAACTACTCTAGAATAAGTTTGATTTTTAAGATTGCCATTATCTAAAAGCATAATATTACCATTGGCTAATCTTTTAATATCGTGTTGATGTGAAAAACCATAGAAACCAGCGACAGTATCGCCAATAAAAACAAATTGGTTGTTTTTACAATAATTTCCACCCATTCTCCAAATTAAATTTCCAGTAGATCTACTAATTTTGGTAACTTCATCCATGTGCCTATTTGATATCAATAAATTCCCATCTGAATCTTTTGAAACAGCATTAACGTGGCAATATCTTATTGACGATGCTGTTAAATCTATGTCGCTTGTAGCATCGGTAATTGCAAAATGATCCCAGGTATTCCATTCCCAAGTCTTTTGCTTATTCTTATCAAATTCAATTATTGCAAATCCTACAACTTCAGCTTTAGTATTACCACCTGTAACTACTTTTGACATATCAATTGTTCTAATGTCTTCACCTAACATATAGTATGTACCATCAGCATTCATTGAAAGGTCATGGAAATCTGTTGTGTAATTACTAGGGACTAAAAAACTATCTATAATTTGATATTTATTATTTAATGCATAGAAATAATTTGAAACTGAACTGTAGTATGTTACCATCCCATTTTTCTGCATTTTAAAATCAAACCCATAATCTAACTTTCTAAAAGCAGCTGTATCTATTGAATTACCATAATTGTCCATTATACCCATATCTGTAATATTATTTCCCAAAAATACATATCCGGGTTCGGGATTATCCAATACTTTAACATTAATTTTTGGATATTTTTTGACAGGGTTTTCTTGAAGACTATTATTTAACTTCTCTTTTGATTCCAGAGTACAAATTAAAATCAATATCAATAAAACAATTTTTAAAACAATTTTTAAAACAATTCTCATTTAGTTTCCATTGAGATTAATTTTTAATAAAGTATAAGCTATGCTTTTCAGAACCAAATGAAATCTCTAATAAATACATTCCACTTACTAAATAATCACAGCTTAGAGAAATAAAACCATTTATATTCTCTTTATAAAAGAATGATTTAATCATTTTACCAGTTAAATCTTTTATACTAATATTAGCATTAAAAAGTGGTTCATTTAGTCTAATGTTTAATAAATTATCTACAGGATTAGGGTAAACACTAAAAAAACTCTCATTCAAATCTGTTATTATTCCACTTGTGTTTTTAATTGTAAAACTATTTATTGGAGAAATCAAAGATTTAGATGATTTGTTATTAATACTTTGCAAAGTCCAATAGTAAGTAATTTGTTCATCAAAATCAATTACAATTGTAGTATCAATAATATTATCAATAGCTCTTTTGTTTTTATTAAAATCATAACTTTCCGAAATTACTAAATTATATTTATCTGCATTGTAAACTTTATCCCAAACAAATTGAACTTTATCATGTCTTACAACATCATTATCTTTGGGTTCAATACTTTTAGGGAAATTTAACACTGTAGTATCACCTGTAACAAAATCAACTTTCTCAGACCATTCACTTACCTCTTTAATATTTTGAGACTGTAGTCTAATAAAATATTCAGCTTTGTTTTCTAAATTGCTAACTAAAAATTTGTAATCTTGTAAAATTGTGTCAATAAGTAGATATTCAAATTCATTACTTTTTGAAATTTGCAATCTAAATTTATCAGCATTTTTTACTTTAAGCCATTTGATTTCCAAGTTTGTTGCAATAACTGTCTTGTCTTCAGGTAAAATCAAACTTGGTCTTTCTAATGTTGCAATAGGTGCTGTTGTAAATTTAAAGACTTTTGACCATTCAAACATTTCATCTGAATATATGGCTTTTGCTTTCCAAAAATAAATCTGATTTGGCTTTAAATCTGCAATATTAACTCTATTTAGTTTGTTTGTATAAGTTTTACAATTTTGAAAATTTGAAGATTCTGCTAAATAAACTTCATAACTTAATTGACCTTTGATATTCTCGCAGAATAAAGTTAAATTTTGCATTTCATTTATTGCGTTATCATTGGGGTATAAAAGCTTTGGAATTATAGAGCGAGTAATAAATGAGTACTTTTCAGACCATGCACTTGTATCATTATCGTGAATAGATCTAACTCTCCAAAAGTACTTAGTGTAACTTGCTAAGTCACTATAATTAGCATTTTGATTTTTATAGATTATATTATTAAAATCTATTTGACTGAAGTCACTAAGTTTTGAAATTTCATATTGGAAATAGTCTGCTTCTATTGGTTTAATAAAATCAAGAGTGCTATTTAATTCCAAACCAGTCGATTTATTTAAAGGTAATTTTAATATAGGTTTAGCAATTGCAGTTTTGAATTGATTTACTTTTGACCAACTAGTTTTACCATCTCCATTGATAGCATTCACTCTCCAAGAATAGTTGGTATATGAATCTATCAATTGATAATAATAACTTGTATCTTTTAACTCAATTGCAAAAACCTTTGAATCATTAAATAAAGGACTATTTGATATTTCAAGCATATATGACAAAGCATTTTTAACTTTATTCCATTTTAGTTTTCCGTTTTTATTGGACACATTTTTAGCATTATTTATAGGTTCTACTAAACTAGGTGTTTCTATAAATGTTCTAAAACTCCAAACTTCAGACCAAGGACTTTCAAAACCATAATTTTTGTTAATTGCTTTTACTTTCCAATAATATGTTGAATTTAAATCAAAATTTACAAAATTATATGATGTATAAGTCAAAACAGTATCTTTCACCAAACTATTAAATTGTGAGTTAGTTGATACTTGTACTTCATAATTTGTAGCTCCTATGCTTTCTTTCCAATTTATAGGAGTAGTACCTAAATACAGATTGTTATTATAAGGAAATTTCAAAATAGGAGTGTTTGAAGGTAAAAATGAATTGTTACCGATAATAAATTCTCCATCATTAGAAATGTCAGCTTCTAATGAATTATTAGAATTATCGTAAGTTGTAGTTAATTTTTTAAACAAACCTAAATTTTCACCATCTCTTTGATAAATACTATATGATTCAGTTGATTCAAAATCACTTAAAGTAAGAGTATTAATTTTAATTTTCCCATACACTGAGTCTATATCATTTGAAACAACCCATCTACAATTTAATATTTTTGTAGGTAATGCCACTACAAAGACTACTTCACTAGGTTTATAATTATGTTTAGAAATTGAACTGATACAAGATGATTTCAGCCCTTCTACAATTAATTTTATTCCAGTTTGATTTAATTCATTATTAAAATCATACTCACCAAGTTTAGTGATAGTTTTATTTACAGAACTCATGTTTACAATAGACTTATAAGCTCTGTATGTTAAGTTAGAATTTGCAAGATTACTATAATAAACTAATTTATTAGATTTATCAACTTCATAAATCCTTGAAGATAAACATATTAAAGTATTTCCATTTTCTAATCTTTGGGAATTCCCCATAGCATCTAAATAAAACCTATCTTTAGGAATAAACTCCCATACTTTTGCAACAGTTTTGTTTATTTCATCAACTTTATATTCTACTGCCCTTGTGAAAGGATTACTTTTTAGATTACCATTATCTATCAATAATAAATTACCATTACTTAAAACGCTAACACTATGTTGATGAGAAAATCCAATATAACTATTTAAAGAATCATAATCATTTATGAATGCGAACTGATTGTTTTTACAATTTTGTCCACCCATTCTCCAAATTATCTTCCCGTCTTTATAATTAATTTTAGTTATCTCATCTAAATGTCTGCTTGAAATTATAATATTACCATCTAAATCTTTTGCAATAGAATTCATGTGGCAAAAATCAAAGTTACTAAGTGTTAAATCAATATCAGAGGTAACATCTAAAATTGAAAAGTGGTCTCTAGAATCCCATTTCCATATTTCATTTTTGTTTTTATCGAATTCAAAAACAGTCATACCAACAACAGATGCATTTTTACTTCCACCACTTACTATTTTTGACATATCAACTGTAACAACATTCTTTCCAATGAGAAAATAAGAACCATCAGAATTTAATATAAATTCATGAAAATCAGTTGAATATTCTTTTGGAACTGTAAAACTATCAATTAGTTCATATTTGTTGTTTAAAGCATAGAATTTCTTTTGACTTGAGTTAAAGTATGTTAAATAGCCATTAGATTGCAATTGTAAGTTGATTCCTTTTCCAATAGTATTTAAAGAGTTTGAATCAATTGAATTGCCATAGGCATCCATAATGCCTAATCCACCTTGAACTCCTGCAATGAATAAGTAACCCGGAGCTGGCTTTTCTAATTTTTCAACTAATAATTTTGGAGAATATATATCAGAAGCTAATGTAAAATTTGAAATTAATACAAACAAAATCAATATTTTAAGAACTTCAGTAAATTTAAAATTGGTCTTTACATTCATATTATTATTCCTTTATGAAATATAACATATCACTGAAATTAGGAGCTATGATTTGGATAGTATATAACCCTTGAGGCAAATCACTACAATTTATTTTGTAATTCCCACTAATATTATCCTTGCAATCAACAACTTTTATTTGTTTACCAGTTATATCTTTTAACAAAACAATTGTATTTTCAATAAACTCACTAGATACAATATTAATGTAATCACAAACAGGGTTTGGATAAATAGTAAATTTGCTGTTTTTAAAATCTGATACAGAATTAATATCAGAAATTAAACTAAAACTATAAATAGGACTATCCAATGATTGAACTTTTAAAGTTTTTGAATAAAGTTTCCAAAAATATGTTTTATTAGTCATCAACATAATACTTTTTGTAGTATCAGCTATTTTTGGGTATTCTTGACGGCTTTTAGTGAGTCCGATATCTTCAGCTATAATCAATCCATAATCAGAAACATTTTCAACAGAATGCCATACAAAATTAACTAAACTGTCAGCTATGATAGCTTTATTTTTAGGTGAAATAGATAATGGGAAACTTGGAATAGATTTGCCACCAATAGTGAAATTTCTAATTTCAGACCACAAACTTATAGCATTATTACTTTGAGCTTGTACTCTCCAATAGTAAGTCCTTTCATTCTCAAGGTTTAATAACAAACTTTCAAAAAAATTAGTTAAACTATCTTGTTCAAACTCATCAAAATCTATATTTTTAGAAACTTGAACCCTATAATTTTCAGCATTAAATACCTTAAGCCAAGATAAAACTACATTTGTTGCTAAATCAATGGTTGAATTATTAGGTAGTAAAAGAATTGGTTTGTCTAAAGTTGGAGAAGGACCAGTTTTAAATTTCCATATTTCAGACCAACTACTATTACCACCAGAATAAATCGCTTTAACTTTCCAATAGTAATCTTGAAGTGGTTTTAAACTTGAAATTGCTAAAATATTTGTAGAATTTGAAAAAGTTTTTGATGAATTAAAACTTATATCATCGCTTAAACTAATTTCATAATTATTTGCACCATTTATTAACTCCCATCTTAAACCAATATCTTGAAGTTCATTTATTGCATAATTTGTAGGATACTGTAATTTCGGGACAACTATTTGTGTAGTAAACTGATAAATTTCAGACCAATCACTTGTATCAGAATTATGAATAGCTCTAACTCGCCAAAAATGCTTTGTAAAACTTGCTAGCTTTGTAAAATTAGTATTTTGAGTTTTCGAAGTAAAACCTTCTTGTTCAATTTGATTAAAATCAAAATATTTAGATATTTGAAATTGGAAATAATCTGATTCTAATGATTTTTCATAAACTAATAGACTACTTACTTCAACACCTAAAGATTTATTCAATGGTGAAACTAATTTTGGTATGGTCAATGCTGTTTTAAATTGGAACACATTAGACCAATCTGTAAAGCCATCACCATTTATAGCTGCAACTCTCCAAAAATATGTAGTATATGGTTTTAAAGCTTGATACAAATAATTAGTATCATATATATCAGAACGTGCAAATTTGTTTTTACTTACAAATAAAGAATCTTCAGATATTTCTAAAGAATAGTTTAAAGCATTTTTAACAAAATTCCATTTTACTTTTACACTTTCAATACTTTGTCTAATAGTGTTGTTGCTTGGTTCAAAAAGTTTAGGAGTCTCTATAAAAGTTCTAAAATTCCAAGTTTCAGACCAAGGGCTATAGTAGTTAAATTCAGTGTTACGTGCTTTTACTCTCCAAAAATACTTGCTACCAAAATCATAATTAGTGAAACTATAAGAAAGTTCGTTAGTGAGCTTTTCTACCAATATTGTTGAAAAATCTGATATATTAGAAACTTGAACAATATAAGAATCTGCACCAATTGCAAAATTCCACTTTAAAGGCGAATCATTTTTATAGAGAGTTTCTTTTAATGGACTTTTTAAATATGGAGCTATAGAAGGTAAAGCTTTTGAATTACATAAAATAAACTCACCACCATTCAAAATAGAAGCTTCAAGACTTTTGCTTGATGCAATATAAGTAGTTGTTAATTTAGAGAAATTACCACTTGCTTCAATGGGTCTATAATAAATAGAAAAGGTGTCATTCAAATTAAAACCAATTAAATTTTGAGTATTGATTCTAATTTTTCCTGTAATAGAGCCAACTTCACCACTTACAACCCATCTATAATTTAGTATTTTAGTTGGAGTGTAACTTTCAAAAGGAATTGCTCTTGGTTTGTAATTATGTTTTTCAACTGTCAATCTGCCAGATTTACTTATTGTAGTAAGTGCTAAAATAACATCAGTTTGATTATTTGTTGCACTAAAATCATAAGTACCTGACTTGGTCAATGATTTATTAACACCACCCATATTATACACATATTTGTAAGATCTATATGAATAATTTAGATTTTCTAAAACGCCATAATAAGTAATATTTTGATTTTTATCGACTTCATAGATTCTATCAGCCATCCCTATAAGTGTGCCACCATTTGGAAGTCTTTGAACACTCCCCATAGCTTCAGCGTAATAATTATCACTAGGAATGAATTCCCATACTTTAGTAGCTGTTTTATTATTTTCGTCTAATTTATATTCAACTGCTCTTGTAAACTTATTAGTTCTTAAATTACCATTATCCAACATTAACAAATTGCCATTAGTCAATCTACGTACATCATGTTGGTGAGTGAATCCGAAAAAATCACCAATTGTATCTTTAGGAAATTTAAATTGATTGTTTTTACAATATGTACCACCCATTCTCCATATTATTTTACCTGTAGTATGGTTGATTTTTGTAACTTCGTCAAGATGTCTGCTTGAAATAATAATATTCCCATCAAAAATATCTTTTTCAATTGAATTTATATGGCAGTATTTAATAAAATCTTGAGTTAAATCAATATCTGAAGTGGCATCTGTTACTGCAAAGTTTTCCCAAGTACTCCATTTCCACACTTCCTGTTTGTTTGAGTTATATTCATATATCATAAACCCAGCAATAGTAGCATTTTCTTTTCCATTTGGAATTATCTTTGACATATCCATTTTTCTATTATCTTGGCTCATAATAAAATACGAACCATCAGCATTTAGTACTAACTCGTGAAAATCAGTTAATAGACTTGTTGGAGCTGCAAAACTATCAACTATTTGATATTTGCTATTAACCCCATAAAAAGTGTTGAATTCTGGATTAAAATATGTAAGCATACCATTCTTTTGAAGTTTTAGATCGAATCCATCACCTAAAATTCTAAAAGCTGCAGTATCTATACTATTGCCATAGTTATCCATAATACCCATATCTGATTGAGTTGTCCCAACAAATATGTATCCCGGTTCTGGATTGTTTAATATTTTAACATTAATTTTAGGTTCAATTTTATCATTTGCTTGAATCAAACAAAATGTAAATAAGAAAACAAGTATTGTTTTCAAAATTGTATTAATTTTCATACATACTCCAACTAGTTTAGTTTTTTACAAACTCAACATCTAATTTTTTATCTAAATCAATAATTTCTAATAAATAAACACCACTTATCAAATCAAAACAATCAAGCGAAATAAATGAATTATTATTTACACTATTATCAAATGACTTCACAATTTTGCCTTTCAAATCTCTAATATTAAACCTTACTGAATTAGACAATTCCAAATTTATTAGGTTTAATTTATGTAAAACTGGATTAGGATAAAACTCAATTTTGCTTTTTAAACTCAAATCATCTACTCCTGTTTTAGAGCCAACAATAAATTTATTCGAAAATGCATCATATCTCATATTAACAGGATTCAAAGTTGACAATTTAAAACTGTAATCTGATGAATTAGCAATAGTATCAGGGACAGTCCAATCTATCGAATTTGTAAAACTGTAAAATGATTTTTTTATTTTCAATACTTCTATTTCATTTTTAAGTAATGTCAAACTTAATGAATCGTCAATGTTTGTATTCCATCTAATAATTTTTCTACTCGTTTTATTAATTGTATCACCAGTATTTACATTTGTAATAACAATTATTGGGTCTTTACCAAAATAGAAAGTATTTTTATTTGACCAATTTGAATATCCATTTTCATTTCCTGAAGAAACTCTCCAATAACCAGCAAAAGCAGATTGATTAGATATTTTATCAATTGTAATATTTATAACAGATACGTTTGTATCTTTTACTTCAAAATTAATACTTGCAAAAGTTGAATCTAATGAAATCTGAATCCTATGTTTTGTTGCATACCCTTCAGTTTGCCATCTAAATTTGACAGGAATTGAATTCTTTAATGTAGAGTTGTTTTCAGGCAATTGTAAAAAAGGAGTGCTTGGTTTATTAGTAATTACAATAGGTTCGCCAATTAAATAATCGCCAAATCCTTTAATGACAAATAAAAGTTCATTATTTGAAACATCATAAGTTGTTGGTAATTCTTTAAAATATTTATCGATATTACTTTTAAAATAAATTTTTGCACTTGCTTTATTAAAGACTTCAGGATAAAGTTGTAAGTTTAATCTTGCATCTGCATCAAATGAATTAATTGTAGCTTGAATTGATTGCAATCTATAATTATAAATTTTAGGTGCATTTCCCTCAAAATTAGGAATTAGAGTGCAACATTCGAATCTGTTGAAAGTCAATTTATTATAAATAAAACCATCCAACGCATTTACTTTTAATTTTAAACCAGTTTTTTTAATTTGTTCATTAAAATCATAAGTGTTACCAGCAGCCAACTCGTTTTTAGCAACTGAAACAACTGGTGGGCATGTTAATTCGTCTATTTTCAAAACTCTATAACTTGATAATCCTTCTGGTATTCCCACTTCAAAAACTACTTCGCCATTGCTTGTAACTTCGGTTGCTGCAGTTTTTGTTCCACTAGTAGTTGCTCCTCCCCATCCAATCAATGTATTTCCATTTTTAAGTCTTTGTACTGATCCTTGGTTAGGAGTGAAAATATCTGGATTATGTCTATATTCCCAAACTAATTTTGCTGTCTTTTTTGTTTGATCTAGTTCATATTCTATAGCTCTAGAATAATTTGGTGTTTTTTTAAGATTCCCATTATCAAATATCAACAAATTACCATTTGGCAATACCCTAACACAATGTGTAAATGAAAAGTAATTTGGGCTATTTTCTTCATGTTCGTTCAAAAATGTGAATTCATTTTTTTTACCACCCATTCTCCAAATAATTTCACCAGTTTTTCTATTAATCTTAATAATCTGCGAAATATTTCTGCAAGAAATGATAAAATTTCCATCTAAGTCTAAATCTAATGAATTTATATGAATGTAACTATTGACTGCTAAATTTAATGCATTGTATGTTTCAGTTACATCTATTTTGTGTCCAGATCTCCATTGAAATACAGTTTTGCCATTTCCATCAACTTCTTGAATAATTCCATCTAAATAATTTGCATTTGGATTTCCATTTACATCGTATTTAGACATATCAACAAAATTGTTTTCATAAGCAATAAAGATTTTGTTTCCATTAGGCAAGTATTTAAAATCATGAAAGTCTGCTGAATATTCATTGTTGGGAGTAAAAGTTGAGCTACTCTTTCCAGTAGTATCAATAGTAACAACATTTGCCTCGCCATATCCTAAATAAATTTTCAAAATATCAAAATATGAAAACAAACCATTTGTTGTTGGTTTAAAATCAAAAAACGGTTTTTTGCTAGTAAAAGTTTTAATGTTATTGAAAGATTTATCAAAAATCATTGCTGATTGAGTAAATGTACCACTTGGGTCATAAGGTGCAATTATGAAATAAGCTGGGTGATTTTTATCATTTTTAGAAATCAATTCTACTTTTGGCAAATTTGTGCTATCTAAAGCTAGTGTTGTATTATGTTTTGTAAAATCAAAAGTACCAATTATGTTGTCCGATTGTGCGTTCAAAAGACAAATTGAAAGGAAAAACAAGAATGTAAAAACTTTAAACATACCCAAACCTTAATTAAAAATAAAACAAATATCATAAAACATATCTTTACTTAAGTAATAACACAAAATTTTCAAAAATGTTACAAAAATATTTGTTATTTTAGAAAAAATATTTTATGGTATTTTCATATTACTAATTTAACAATTATTTTACAAATAATAGCAATGAAAACAAACGAATATAAATCTTGGAAAAATTTATCTAAATTACATCTTGATTCATGCAAAATTGGTATTAAAGACCTTTTTAATTTAGACACAAATCGTGCAGAAAATTTCTCTATAGAATGGAACAATATTTTATTTGATTACTCAAAAAACAGTATAAATAGTGAAATTTTTAATGAGCTTATTCTACTTGCAAAAGAATCAAATCTATCACAAAATATTGGGAATATGTGTAAGGGTGAAAAATTAAATTTCACCGAAAAAAGAGCTGTACTACATACTGCATTAAGGAATTCGAATAGTAGAGAATATAAGTTTGAAAATAATGATATAAACTCTGACATTCAGTCGGTATTAGAAAAAATGAAAGTACTTGTAAATTCTCTTAATTCACAGCAAATAAAAGGGTTTAGTGGTAAAGTAATTAAAAATGTTGTTAATATTGGAATTGGTGGTTCTGATTTGGGTCCTCGAATGGTGTGTGAAGCACTTACTTTCTACCATCAACCAAATATCAAGCTGCATTTCATTTCAAATGTAGATCCAACTGATATTCAATTGATTTTGAAAAAAATTAATCCAGAAGAAACTTTGTTTTTAATTGCTAGCAAAACTTTTACTACTCAAGAAACTATGGCAAATGCTGAAACTGCTAAGAAGTGGATTTTGGATTTTTATAAAGATAATGATGCTGTGAGATATCATTTTTTAGCTCTATCGACCAATTATACTGCTTGTGAAAAATTTGGAATAAGTAAAGAAAATATATTTGAATTTTGGGACTGGGTTGGAGGAAGATTCTCACTTTGGTCATCTATTGGATTGTCTATTGCAATACAAATCGGCTGGGAAAATTTTCTAAATTTACTTAAAGGTGCTAATGACTTAGATGAACATTTTTTTAATACTGAATTTGAAACTAACATACCTGTAGTTCTGGCTTTAATTGGCATTTGGAATACAAACTTTTTAAATACAAAATCCTTAGCTGTTATTCCATATATTCAACTATTAAACTTATTTCCTATGTATCTTCAGCAGTTGGAGATGGAAAGTAATGGAAAGACAATTAATATACTTGGTGAAAAAATTGATTACAATACTTCTGGAGTTTTATTTGGTTCAGCTGGCACAAACTCCCAACATTCTTTTTTTCAACTTATTCATCAAGGTTCTGAAATTATCCCAGTGGATTTTATCGCTGAAGTAAATTCAAATTATCAAAATGGAGAGATGAATGAATTACTTTTTGCAAATTTTTTAGCTCAAAGTGATGCTTTGGCTTTTGGGAAAACCAAAGAAGGAGTTATCTCTGAAAATCCTAATATTGAAAAGGATTTAATTAATCATAAAGTATTTGAGGGTAATAGACCATCAAATTCATTTTTAATTAGTAAATTAAATCCCGAAAATCTTGGAAAGTTAATTGCAATCTACGAACACAAAGTTTTTGTTCAAGGAGTAATTTGGCAAATAAATTCTTTTGATCAATGGGGGGTAGAGCTAGGAAAACAATTAGCAAAGAACATATTACCAGATATTCAAAATAAAAATAATAGTAGCAATTCTAACAATAAATTGTTAAATTGGTATAAGAAAAACAAAGTAAAAAGTTAAATAAAAAAAACGAAGCTACGAAAGGGTACTAATTTTTCGTAACTTCGCCGGGCTGTAATTGAAAGTGTACTCAATTATTTATATATACGCTTTGTTTTTAAAAAGGTTTCAAATTATCCAAAAATTTTAAGAATTTAAAACCAGTTAGGGAGAAACAAATATGGTTATACCATTCCAAAATATCGAGCTTCAAAATATAGTCGAATATGTTAAATATCTACTTAAATAAAAAAATCTTAAATATGATAAAAAAATCACTCTATATTTCTGTTTTATTTGTTGTTTTTCAAATAAGCAGTGCACAAATATCAAACACAAATATTAGCAATAGTGTTCTATTTGAAGGTGAACCTTTCATAACTATCAATCCAACTAACACTCAAAATTTGGTTGCTGCATGGATGGGTTTAAAAAATTCAGGAGGACAATTTCGAATTGCTATTAAAACAAGAGCAAGTTTTGATGGTGGCATTTCTTGGAGCGTAGTAAATAGTCTTCCACATTTTGGGAATGGATTCGGCTCCGCAGATGTATCAATGGCGTTTGACAAAAACGGATTGCTTTATATCTCTTATATAGACTACAAACAAGCTCCAGACAGTGGAGGTATTTACGTTGCACGTTCATTTAATGGTGGTTTAAATTGGGACTCACCTACAAAAGCATTTGATATGTATGATGTGGCAAATAAACGACCAATTGACAGACCCTGGTTAGTTATTGACAATTCAAATACCTCAAATTCAGGAACACTATATATAACTACTAAACCCGCACCATGGATTGCTCCACCTAATCGTAATTACTTTAAAGCTTCTTCTGATAGTGGACATACTTGGACATCGATTGCAAATATTGATGGAGGGACACATTTGGTAGGGGATTTAATTGCTCAACCTATGGCTGCTCCTACGACAACAACAAATGGAAGATTTTGTGCCGCATACCCAAGCTATCTTTTAGCTCAAAATCCTTTGCCAGCTTACTATCTAGCAACATCAAGCAACAAAGGAAAAACATTTTCTTACAACACAATTCTCGCGGGATTGGTTACCCCAATTGACACAAACTTTAAAAATGGTTATCATTTAATAGCCAGCCCGATTGACAGCAACAAATTAGTTTTTCTAATTCCAAACGGAATGAATGGAGACGTTGATATTATGGCTCTTCATAGTAACGATGGAGGGCAAACATGGAGCAATACCATTCGTTTGAACGATGATGCACTTTCAAATGGAAAAGCACAAGACATGGTTTGGGGAGCATATAACATGCAAGGCAATTTGGTAGTTACCTGGCGTGACAGACGCAATTCAAATACAAATGGATTTTGGAACGCTGGCTATGATTTTTATTATGCCACAAGCAACAATAATGGTCTAACATTTTCTGCAAATCAAAAGCTTACAAATCAGTTTGTTGCATTTGATTCAGTTTTAACGCAAAACGGTAATGATATGATGGGGTGTGTTTATGAAGGCGATACACTCTATACATTATGGGGAGATACAAGAACAGGTAAAATGAATATTTTCTTTTCTAAAACAATATTAAGTACCAACACCAATGTTGGAATTACAATGCTTGAAGGAGAAAAATCACAAATGGAAATTTTTCCAAACCCTTCTAAGGATTATTTGAATGTTTCAATTTCAAATGAAATGATTGGAAAAGAGATTGCAGTTTATGATGAAAACTATAAAAAAATATTTAATCAAATTATCACAGACACCAAATTTAAAATTAAAACCCAATGTTTTTCGAAAGCAATTTATTTTTTAAAAGTTGAAAATGAAATAAAAAAATTTATTAAAGAATAAAGTAAAAATTTTTAAATAAAAAAGAGTTTTAAAGAAATAACGTGTATAGTGTTAAGTTTAACAAATACTAAATAAATATTAAAATACCATTCCAACATATAGACTGGGATTCAATTGAGAAGATTGAACATAAAGGTGAAACAGGAACTTCTATTTGGCAAACAATTGAGTTTGGAGGTTTGAGAATTCGCATTGTTGAATATTCAAATGGATATTTGGCAGATCATTGGTGTGAAAAAGGTCATATTGTATATTGTTTGGAAGGGGAATTTGTAACAGAACTAAGCAATAGTTCTAAGTTTGCACTTTCAAAAGGTGGAACTTATATAGTAACTGACGAATTAAGTTCTCATAGGTCAGTTTCAAAAAATGGTGTAAAATTGATAATTGTAGATGGTGATTTTCTATCAAATAAAAAAAAATAAAAAAAAGGAGATCCTAAAATCTCCCTTAAAATGATAAAAATAAGAAAAGTTATTTTAATATTAAGAACTTCACAATTTTAAAATCACTTCCAATTTGAAATTTTAATAAATAAAAACCACTGGTAAAACTGGAAATGTCAATTCTATTGTTCACAATTTCTACTTTTTGGGAACTGCCAATAATATTAATTATATCTGCATTTTGATTTTCAATAAATTGATTGGATTTAATTTCTAAATTCAAACTAGATACTTCAAGTTGAAAAAGGATTTCATTTGAACTTTCTTCAGGAATCGAAGTAATACTTTGGTTTAAGCCTGCTATATACCCATTGTTTTCTTCTGAACCTGCTACTATTAAATTATTTGAATTATCTACAACAACATCATTTAAGTTATTGGAATTACTATTACTACCCCATATATACTCTGAGTTAGCTCTATTATTTAAACTATATTTAACATAAAGAAATTTAGATGAGTTAGAATCATTTGTAATGTTCCCAACAATATGAACATAATCTTGACCTACAAGAAAACTATTGAAACTTGAATTGCTAGAAAATGTAGCTTTTGAAATCAACTCGCCTTTGCTATCCAAAATAATTAAGAAACCTCTTTTAATAGATTTAGAATCTTTTGAATTGCCAATTATATAGATTTTGTTGTCTTGAACAATTAATTTTGAAACAAGAATAAATTTATTATTTAAATCTAAAATTTGTGGACTTATTTTCTTGTCTATAACTTGTATAAAATTTTTGTCATAAAAGCGAATAACTAAATCATTTTCATTTTGAAACAAACTAAAACTTGGTGTATTAGCAGTAACGTAAAATTCGTCAACTTTTCCAATTGCTAAAGGAGAAGAGTACTTATCTTGTAATTCACCTACTTCGACTCTATTTATAATTTTTCCAAATCTATTGATTTTATTAAAAAGAGGTTTGTTATTACCGGAAAAGTAATTGATAACAGAAGCTGAAACAATTGAATCCCTATTTTCACTTAATAAACAAATAGAAGTAAATAGAAGTTTCAATCATATCTTTTTTATCAACAATTAATTCAACAGCATTTTTACCTGTAGCATTAATTGTGAAATTTTGAATTAAATCACCATAAGATGTTGGTGAACTCAAATATTTAGTAGTAATCAGTGTATAATAATCTTTTTCAAATTCTTTCAATACTATGTTGTTAGAATTTAGTCTTTCTATAAAATTAGAATCAATAAATTTGTCAGATCTTTTGTAATACCAAATAAGATTACCGTTCAAACTGAATTTTGCTAGAGTAAAATTGTTTTTTGCATTACATAAACTTGAAAAAACACTTCCATCGCTTGTATGAAGCAATTTGTTAAAATATATTTGTTTTTCATTGTAATCTTTTGCTATTATTTTAGATTCCCAATTTATATAATTGGGTTGAGCCATTAAAAAATTTAGATTTAATAGCAAAAAAATAACGATTAATTTATAATATAATATATTACTCATTAATTCCACCACTTTAGCCATAAGTCACCTTAATCTATTAATTTTGAAAACTTTAATATCTGTAACTTAACTTAACTTAACTTAACTTAACTTAACTTAACTACCAAGAAATATTATTAAATACTTTTTTTTAATTAAATATCAATTTCATTTTTTATCAACTTCAATTTGAATTCAAAAAGCTATAAGCACAAAATAAAATTTGTCAAATTAAAATAAAAACATAAAAAAAAGGGAGATTCGAAAATCTCCCTTAAATAAAAAAAAATCAGTTATTTAAGTATTAATTTAAACCGATTAAAGCCATACCTTCAACAATAGTTTGCTTTACAGCATCATGAGAAACTTTAAGCATTGCTTTTTCATCATCAGTTAAGTTTAGTTCAATAATTTTTTCAACTCCGCCTTTGCCTAATACAATTGGAACGCCAAGAGCAACATCAGTAAATCCATATTCACCATCAAGAACTACAGTACAAGGTAATACTCGTTTTTGATCTTTCAAAATAGCTTCACACATTTCAACAGCCGCAGTACCAGGAGCATAATAAGCAGAACCAGTTTGTAAGTAATTTACTATTTCAGCACCACCACCCTTAGCACGTTTTACAATAGCTTCAAGTTTTTCAGCTGAGATAAAATCAGTAACAGGAATACCAGCAATAGTAGTAAATCTAGTAAGAGGACCACCCAAAAGTTGAGATTGAATGTCTTTCATTGAGTATCCTGTTTCCATTGAAATAAAGCTATTATAGCGAGCAGTATCTAAAATACCAGCCATACCCATCACTTTGTTTCTTGCCAAACCAGTTTTTTTCAAAGCTAAATAAGTCATTACGTCAAGAGGATTAGAAACAATAATAAAAAAAGCATTTGGCGAATATTTAACAGAATTTTCAGCACAACCAGAAACGATTTCTGCATTTTTGATTAACAAGTCATCACGAGTCATACCCGGTTTACGAGCAAGACCAGCAGTAATTACAACAATTTCAGAATTAGCTGTTTCAGCATAATCAGAAGTACCATGAATTCTTGAATCAGAACGAAGAATTGGCATAGTTTCATACATATCTAAAGCTTTTCCTTTAGCTACACCTTCTGCAATATCAAGTAACATTATATCATTAGCTAGCTCTTTATTAGCAAGCATTTGAGCAACTGTTGCTCCTACATTTCCACTACCAATAACTGTGATTTTCATCGAAATAACCTATAAAAAAAGTTTATTTAAAAAGTAACAAAAACAATTAACAAAATTAATAAATTTTATCTAAAAAATAGATAGATTTCAAATATTATTTAAGTTCTTTATTCCATCTGAGATCTACATATTTTTCAGCTTTAGGAAGAGTTATGATTTTTTTACCAAATTTATCAATAAATCCTAGCAAATCACTATTCTTTACAAAAGCTAAACCATCAAAAGCAAAACTTTCTGCTAAATCATAATTGTCTTGAAATGCAAATTCGCCTTTGGTATTTATAAATCCCCATTTATCAGCATACTTAACTGCAGCTAAACCTTGTTCAAAAGCTCTAGCGTCTTGAAATCTCCAATCAGTTAACATTTTTAATCTAGTTGTTAAAACTGCCCATATAACACTTTTATAGTTGTTATCGTATTTTGCTACTAATGTTACTCCTTCATATATTGGCATTGCTTCACCAAACATCATAGGTATTATTTGTTCACCAGTTTTATCTACAAAACCAAATCTACCATTTGTTGTTACTTTTACCAAGCCTTCACTAAAATATGAAGATTCATCATATTTGAATGGTAAGATTGTTTTCCCTTCTTTGTCAATATAAGATGTTTTCATTTTTACATTTGAAACTGCTGCTAGACCTTCACGGAAACTAAATCCCACATTTTTATCTGCAAGTTTTATTTTCATATTGCCAAGAGTATCTATATATCCTCTTATAGAATCATTCATTACATAAGCCAAACCTTCAGTAAAAGCCAATGCATCATTATAAATTATAGGTTTAAAGTATTTACCAGTCTTATCAATAATTCCATATTTATTAGCACCACTTTCTTTATCAACAAGATTGTAAACAACTGCTTTTCCAAAAGAAAATTCAGTTGCACCATCAGTATCAATTTTGAATTGCAATTCGCCATTTAAATTAAAATAAGCCCAAAGGATCTCTCCTCTTTCTCTTATTTTAGCTCGGATTAATCCTTCGGCATATCCTGAAATTTCTACTATGTTTTTAGACTTGAAGAATATGCTACCATCACTTGCAACTACAGACCATTCATTGTTAGATTGATAGGCATATAAAGGTGTAGCCTGCTTTCCTTGAGAAAAAGCTAAACTTAAAGATATAAATAAGAATAGAAATAATGTTTTATTGAACATAGTTTTTTCGTAATGTAAGTATAACAATATATATAGACACTTTAAAGTGGATTTTATCACAAAATTATCAAAAATAATTTCTTAATCTTGAAATAATCCTACTTTTAAATTTTCAGCTTTGTATATATCTATACCATCACATTCAACAACTCCATCTCCAATAACAAGTATTAATCCTCTAGAAATCACTCTTTTGATATTAATTTTATAGATTATTTTTTTTGCTTTTGGCAAAACCTGACCTGTGAACTTAACTTCGCCTACTCCAAGAGCCCTACCTTTGCCTTTGTGTCCATTCCAAACCAAATGAAATCCAAGCAATTGCCATAAAGCATCGAGACCTAAGCAACCAGGCATAACTGGATCATTGGCAAAATGACATTGAAAAAACCAAAGCTCAGGATTAATATCTAATTCGGCTTCAATATAACCCAAATTATTTTCTCCACCATCGCTACTTATTTTAGTAATCCTATCGCACATTAGCATAGGAGGTAAAGGCAACTTGCCATTTTCTAGCCCATAAGTTTTACCTTCAGCTATTTGAATTAATTCATCATAAGTAAACGAACTTTTCTTTTCCATCATTTGTAACCAGTTTTGGATTTTTTCTTAAAAATTAAAATGCAATTTAAGATGATATTACTTACAAAACAATAGTAAATATTAATATTATCAGTATTATGTTACTATTTATATGATTTAATTTAAAAAAACTAGTTTTTAGTATTAAAATCTCATTAATGTTTAAAATATTTTTTTGATTTTAACGATATAATGATTAAGTTGCATTTGTAGCAATAAAGACAATCCATTCAATTGGATTAAAATAAAAACAATATGACTTTTCAAATTAAAAATATTATCTCAAAAAGAATTATTATTATTCTTGGGCTTTTTAGCTTAGGATTAATAATTCCTATGAGCAATAGTTTAAAATCAGTTGATTCTACTACTGATAAGGAAAAGTTTTTTGCTCCTGTTATTAGTCAATTGTTAATTCGTGGTGTAAGCAATGATTTTATTAAGTTGATTTTAAGCGACTCAAGAGTTAGTTTCAATTCCAAAATTGTTAAAATAAATGTTTTAGGTCAATCAACCAAAGCAGATTACACAAAAACTTACAATGAAAAAGCTATTGAGAAATCAAAACAGTTTTTGGCTGATAATATTGAAGTTTTGACTAAAGTTGAAGAAAAATATGGAGTGCCTAAAGAAATAATCACTTCATTACTTTGGATAGAACCAAAAAGAATATTTAGATCAAAATATTCAAAACCTAAAAGATGCTTTTCAAGGAACTGATGAAGATTTGATTGAGCAAATAAATAAAGTAAAAAACCGTTCAAACAAAAAGACAGAGTGGGCATTGAATGAATTAGTTGCTTTAGAAAAACTTAGTAAAATATCTCCTACTCCAGTTTTGGAATTGCAAGGCTCTTGGGCTGGTGCTTTTGGTTGGTCACAGTTTTTACCATCGAGTTATATAAGCTGGGCTGTTGATGGTGATAATGATGGTAAAATTGACCTGTTCAACAAAATTGATGCAATATATTCAGTTGCAAATTACCTAAAAACAAATGGTTGGAAAGATACTGAAGAAGCAAAAAAAGCCGCAGTTTTCCATTACAATAATAGTACAGAATATGTAAATGCTGTACTTACTCTTGCCGAAAAAATCAAAAAAGTATAATTCTCAGCTTGTACATTAAATATTAGTTTGTTTTTTTTCAAAAACTTGCTATAATACCAAATTTAGTGGACATTACGTATTGTATTCTTTTGGCTTGAAATTCGTCGTAATAGGCATTGAACTTGATTGTAGAAGTGAGGGTGCTTAAAAATATTATTTGTATTTCATTTTCAAATTTAAAAGTCCAAACACTTGGGTCTTTATATGTTGTAAAAGTATCTACAGAGCCTTTGTATGTAACATTTGAATCTAAAATAATTCTCGCTTCTGCTCGAAAGCTCATACCTGCTTCTGATTTGTAATTTTCTTTAATATTGTAAGTAGTGTAGTCGTCAGTTTGGGAAGTAAATTTCTCTGCTCTTATTTGTTTTAATGATAATCCCAGACGAGATACTATATCAATATTTGGACGGTTATACTTATATGCTAAACCTAAGTTTTGCTGACTTGTGATAGGGTCTCGAAACTTACCAAACATAATCTCTTGTTTATTAATAAGGTTAAACTGTGGTATAATCATAGTGCTGCCATTAGCTGAAATAAATGGATCTACAAACCATTTAACAGGATATGATAATACGCTTTCTCCATAAAGATAATTTTCTGTTGCATAAGCATAAGTTTTATCATCTGAACCAAACTGCCTACCAGTAATAGCTAAGTTAAATTTAACATTAGTTGAATAAACAAATGCAGAATCTCTTTCCAGTGGGATATAATATTTCTTTCTATAATCAACGTTTACTCCAATATCCAAAGCCAAAACTTTACCTTGCAAATAATCATCTCCTATGCTTTGAGAGACTTTTATTTGTAATGTAGATTGGGAGGATAGGAAAGGGGTTGAAAGAAATAAAAAAAAAAACATATTTTTAGTAGCATAAAGGTATAACAATTCAAATTTACTTAATATAAACAAATTGTAGCTTTTATAAAAAAAATCCAGCTTTCAATTAAATTCTTGAAAGCTGAAAAGAAGAGAACTATGGTCTTGATAATCCTGTAGCCGAAAGCCAATCAGAATATGACGTTATCATTTGATTAGTTGGATAAATAAACATTACTTTATCTGTTCTAATACTACTTGTTGGATCTATATAAACCATGACATCAATATGAGTATAACCTATGCCAATTTCTTGATTTTCAGGATTAAAATAGAATTTCTGTATATCTGTGTAAGAATGACCTGGACTTGTCGCAATACCACAAGCATCACAAACAGGAGTATAAGGTGGATCACAAGAATATATCCATCGACCTTGATCATCTTTTCCAAGTATATGTTCAGTACCCATAGTAACAGTAACAACAATAGGAACATCTGCATTTGAATTTAATACAAATACAGGTAATGCAAGCAAAAGCATAAGTGCTATTAAAATATTTTTTTTCATTTGTTTTTATTTGTTTATTTAGAAAAATGGTTGAATTAATATTTTTTGAAACAATTTAATTTGATAAATTGGCTAAATCTAATTTTAATATTTGTTTATAATCTTGATTATCTTTTATAAAATATAGGTATTTTGAATCAATACCTTCAATTAATTTCAAATTTTGATAATTTCCTGTGTTTAAACTTTTCTCTATTTTATTAATTTTATTTAAATTTTTATCGGTAATAATAATATCAATGTTCAGTAATTTTTGTAATGTTAAGTCTTTAGTCACTATAATAAAGTATAACTTATCTTCAAATATCTCTACACCTTCAAGAAATACAAGTCTATTATTCTTAATTGTATTAGATCCAAAGCAACTGTCAATCAACTCATCTTCAATCATTTTTAATTTACCACTTAAAACATTAAAAACAATGGGTTTAAGAGAACCAATAGAATAGCACAAAACAGTTGAATCACTTATATATTTAAGCTTAGAAATCATTTTATTATTGTATTTCAAATTCAAATTGTTTTCTATTTTTTGCGTAGATAATAAAGAAGTTACTTGATTCGTATTAATATTTAATTTATATAAATAATTATCATTATCACTTGAACCAATTAGGAATTCATCGTCTACAAGAATAGGGAATCCATATAAAATTGATTTTAAATTGTACTTTGGTATTATACTTTTATTCTCATTTGTTAAGTTTTTAAAAACTAAAGCATGTCCAAAACCAAGGGATGTATCTAGTTGGTTTTTTTCTTTATTAAGTATTGTACTAAATTCAATCAGTTCTAAATAACTAATTGCTAAAAACACATCTTTACTATTTGGATTAATACAAAAATGTGAAGCTTTACTTTGATCATCTTTTCTATAAGGTTCCATTAAAGTAAATGATTTTCTATTATACAAAGGCAATACTAAACTATCAACATCCAATATGCTAATTGTTGAGTCAAAAAGTGAATATTTATATATTTTTTTAGAATTAATCCTTGTAAAAAAAATACTATGGTTACTTTTTGAATAAGCACTAGAATAAATGTTACCTAAATCTGATTTAAATTCATTTACATTTATGAATTCAAAATTCTTTGAACTCAAGAACCCAATAGAAGAGATTAATACTATCATAACTAGTCGATACATTCAAAGCTCCTTGTATAAAATCTGATATAATTTTAAGTGATTTTTTTGTTACTTATTTACTATAAACCTACAGCAGTTTTCCATTCAGAAAAACTAGTAAAAGTTTGATTTGAAGAATTTAATAAGATAATAGTATCTCTGATATAACCTGTTTCAGGTTCAATATCAACATATATATTGATATCAGTATACCCAACTCCTAC
>JAPLFM010000169.1 GCA_026390675.1 Candidatus Kapaibacterium sp.
ATTCATGAATTGCCCCTACAAAGAATGTGTGAGACGAATAATCATGCGTCTCTACAAAAGCGAATAAAACACACCGTCTGGCTATGAGCCATCCACCCCTCTAGCAAGAGGGGAATAATGCGAATGCAAAAGATGGATTCCGTATCAAGTACGGAATGACAAGAAGATAAATTCATCGGATGACTTCAAGTCATCCGATGAATCGCTGTTTCCTACCACATAAAATATGTTGTAACTAAGTCTTTGTTTTCCATTTCTCCACTTGAGGTGAAGAAGAATTTGTTATTGGGCTAAAGCAAGTAGGGGCAATTCATGAATTGCCCCTACATTTAGATTTTTTTTTACTAAATTTAAAAAACAGCTTGCTAAATAAAAATAAATGATATATATTGCAACTGAATGGTTGCATAATTAATAATAATATAATGCGAAGAGATGTTTTTCAAGCAATAGCTGACCCAACACGCAGAGGAATTTTAGTGTTAATTGCTCTTCAAGCTATGACACCAAATGAACTTGCTTTGCATTTTGTAACTAGCAGACAAGCTGTTTCAAAACATATTAGGGTTTTAACAGAGTGCGATTTAGTAAGACAGGAGCTTTCTGGTAGGGAAATATATTATCATATTAACGTTACTAAAATGGCAGAAGTAAGTGATTGGTTAGAGCCATTTAGAGCAATGTGGGAAGATAAATTTAATAAATTAGATCAAGTATTAATTAATTTAAAAGAGAAATAAAAATGGAAACAATAAACAAAACAAAAGTTGTGAAAAACTTAAAAGAAAAGTCTATTTTGGTATCAAGAGAATTTAATGCACCTATTTCAAATGTTTGGCGAGCTTATACTGAAAAAGAATTATTAGACCAATGGTGGGGACCAAGCCCTTGGAGAGCTGAAACTAAAAGTATGAATTTTGAAGTTGGTGGATATTGGTTATATGCAATGGTTAGTCCAGAAAATGAAAAACATTGGGGTATAATGAAATACATTGAAATTGATAAATATAAAAGTTTTAACATAGAAGATAGCTTTTGTGATGAAAATGGAATTGTAAACTCTGAACTTCCAATATCTAAAGGAATTACTTCTTTTACAGAAACAAATAATGGTACGCTTGTGGAATTCAAATTGATTTATCCAAGCGAAAAAGATATTCAGATTTTAGTTGAAATGGGATTTGAACAAGGGATCACTATTTGTCTTGATCAATTGGAATCTATGCTTATTAATACTAATTTTTAACAAATTTTTTAAAGTAATATTGGTCTTTAATTTTAACTTTCAAAAGGTAATTTCCTTTAGGAATATTTGATAAATCAAGCCTTGTTTTATTTTCGCTTTTGAAAACGGTTTGACCAATTATATTTGATATTTCAATTAAGAAAAATTGTGTATTTGGAATTGAAATATATAAAAAATCAGATACTGGGTTTGGTAAAATAATAATGTTGTCATTTAAACTGGTTTCTTCTATACCCGTTGGAATTAAAACTGAAATAAAACAAGTATCGGTTTTATTTCCGTCATTTGTTTTTACATAAACAGAGGTTTTACCTAAATTTTGTGCTTTTACTAAACCGTTTTGGTTAACAGATGCAATTGTAGAATCTGTACTAAACCAATTTACTTTAGAGTTTGTAGCGTCAGATGGATAAAGTACCGAACTGAGTTGAGCTGTATCTTTTTGAATATTCCCCAAATAAAGTGTATCTATTTTACGGTTTATAAATACTTGTAATACGTGTATTTCATTGTTTACAATATTTATATTGCATGTATCTGAAAAATTCCCATCAATAGTTTTTACTATTATTTTAGCATTTCCAAGTGATAATGCTTTTATTAATCCAGAGTTTGTTACAATAGCAATTTTTGAATCTGAGGAACTCCAGCTTACATTTTGATTAGTTGCATTTGGTGGTAATATTGTAGAAATTAAATTGATTGAATCGCCAATTTTTAAAGTAGAAATCTTTTTATTTAAGCTAATAGAATTTACTTTAACTTCAATTGAAACTAAGCTACAAATTGAAGTATCAGAGCAATTATTTAAAGAAATTTTTAATGCATAGTTACCACTTTTTTTAGGAGTAAAACTTTGTTTAGTTTCACCAATTATATCTGAAAATGAATTGCTACAATCTAACCATTGGTAAATTGCATTAGATTGGTTTGCAGTTAAAGTATTATTGCTTGCAGTAATACTTTTATCAGGTTTGGGATTAATTGTTACACTTACTGTATTTGAAATTGAAGAACAAGCATTCTCATTTGTAATTTTAACAAAGTATTCACCTGATTGTGATATTTTTATATTTTGGGTAGTTTCTCCATTACTCCAAATGTAAGAAGATGCTGGAGTTGCTGACAAAATTAAAACTTCATTTTGACAAATTGATATTTTCCCATTTGGAGTAATACTTGCTATTGGAAGGGGATTAACAGTAACAGTTACTATTGGTGAAGTATTCAGTGTCCCACTAGAATTTTTAATAGTAACTGAATAATTCCCAGACGATTTAACTATAATATCTTTTGTAGTCTCCCCATTACTCCATAAGTACGAAACTCCAATACTTGCTGATAATATTACAGAATCACCTTGACAAAAAGTAGTGGCTCCATTTGGAGTAACTTTTGCTCCAGTAACTTCAAAAGTTTTTGAACAAGTAAGATTGTTATAACTTGCTTCAAAAGTATAAATTCCAGGAGACGTAGGTAAAGTTCTAGTCATATACCAATATGAAGAGAAATAATTATTTGTGCAATTATGAATCCAAGTGGAGAAAGTACTACCATCAGGATTCATTATTTTCATATTTGCAGAGGTTGATGTAGTCTCATTTCTCATAAATATAAGAAAATATGCAGTTCCTGAATTTTTAAAGGTACTATCTTCATTAGGTGTTTCTGTATCAGGGCAAGCGGGTAAAACTGGTAATGATTTATTAATTGATACTTTAATAACAGCAGGCTCAGTATATGGTTTTTGATTTACCCACCAAGTAGTAGGATTAAGCAAATTGCATGTTCCAGTAAATGGATCTATTACTTTACTTCCATTTCTTACTTCAAAATGAAGGTGTGGAGCTGTGGAGCTACCAGAACTACCTACATTTCCCAACAACTCTCCCAAAGCAACAGTTTGTCCAATTGCTTTAGATGTAATTGATCCTTTTTTCATGTGATAGTAATAAGCTATTGTTCCATCTGAATGCTGAATAGCTACATAATTTACAGCTAAGTTGTTTCTAGCACAATTTTTATCAAAATTACCATCAGCTTTATTTACTATAGTTCCAGGTGCAGCCGCAATCACTTCAACTGTGTTATTATCCATTAATAAGAAAGGATAAGGCTCTAGAGCAATATCGGCTCCATTATGCCCATCATAGGTTGCTGTACCACAATTATAATCTTTTATGGCAGTTACAGCTGGGTCTTGATCCACATAATTAAAAATTGAATAATAGCTATAATCGTTAAATCCTGCAACTGTTCTAAGTGGCCAGTTAAATTTAACTACAGCCATTGTTTGATTATTTTTTGAACTTATTATTCCTTTCTTTTTAAGAATTGAAATATTATCTGCACATTGCTGAAGAATAATAGAGTATTGTTCTGGAGTTACGCATGGGAAATTTACATCATTTTTAGGTAGGAGTAGCTCTCCACCTTGTTCAATTTCAGAAGAAGGTTTATTTTGTGATAATGTTATATGATTAAAAATCACAAAAAACAAAACAAAAAACAAAGTAAATAATTTTTTCATTAAATAACCTTTAAATCAATACTTGAATTCACTCTCAGCTTAAACAAAATTATGAAAATATTTTAATATAAGAAAGATAATTATAATTTGATTGAACTTTATTTAATAAATCTAAATTATTTGAATAATACTAATTTTTAACCGTTAACATTAGGTAATTTAATGTAAAAAGTGCTACCTTTGTCAATTTCACTTTCTACTCTAATACTACCATTATGTTTTTCTATAAAATCTTTGCAAAGTAATAAGCCTAAGCCTGTGCTAGGCTCATCTTCTGTTCCAAGACGTGAAACTTTTTCATTTACTTTAAAAAGGTTTGATTTTGTAAATTCATCCATCCCAATTCCAGAATCTTTTACAAAGATTTCTGTAAATTGTTTAGATGTATTTATTACACCAATTTCAATGCTACCTTTTCTATTAGTAAATTTAATAGCATTTGTAATAAAGTTTCTAAGAACAGTATTTAACATTTGAATATCTGCAAAAACTTCTGTTTCTTCAGGAATATTGTTTAAAAATTGGATTTCTTTGGATTTTAATATGTTAGATTGAAGCTCTAAATTTTCATTAACCAAGTAATTTAATGAACAAACTTCAGGATTAAATTCAATAGCTCCTCTTTGCATACGAGACCATTCAAGTAGATTTTCTAAAAGTTTGTACAAATTTCCAGCAGATAATTGCATTTGTTTACTTATATCTTGCAATTCGACTAAAGTAAAGCTGTTGATGTTTTCTGACATCATTTTTGTAAGCCCAAGGAAACCATTAAATGGAGATTTTAAATCGTGTGCAAGAATTGAAAAGAATTTGTCTTTTGAGGCATTCAATTCTGCTAATTCGTTGTTTTTCTTTAAGATTTCAAGTTCAGCTTTTTTTCTGTCATTTATCTCTGTAACAAAATTAATAGTTGCAGGGTGGCCGTCCCAATCAATTAATCCACCACTAATTTCAATCCATACTATTGATAAATCTTTTTTAACAATTCTTATTTGATACCTTTGACCTACGTTTATACCATTCAATCTTTGAATATAATTTGTTTTCATTAATTCTTGATCATCAATGAAAACAAAACTTAAAAATGGCAAAGTAAGAAGTTCTTCATGACTATAACCAGTTAATTCAAGAATAACAGGATTGACAAATTTTAAGTTTGCACCTTGAGCTACCAAAATTCCTTCATTTGCAGTTTCAATTAAAAGTCTGTATCTTTTTTCACTTTCTCTAAGTTTGTGTTCACTTTCCTGTAGTTTTAATATTGTATTTGAAATTTCTACATTTTTATTGTTTAATTCTTCATTTATTTGGTTTACTTTAAAATTTTCTAATGCATAGTTTTTTAATATTATATCAATTATATAGTATAGTAATAAGAAGTAAAGTATTCCACCTACAAATAAATCCACAAAACGTTGATGAATATTATCATAAGGAGTAATAAATTGAGGGAAATAATAATGAATTGCAACTAAAGAACTATAAAGTATTAAATAAGATAAAAAAACTGTTTTTTTATATTTTTTTTCAGCTACAGAATAAATCGCAATAAAATAAACAAATATTAAATAACCAATATTTCCATCATATCCACCATTTAGAAACCACATCATCGTTAAAAAAATAAGAGAAATGATAAATAAAGGGAAAGTGATTTTTTTGTAATGTTGAGAATTTCTAGATAAATTTAAGAAATAAATTATTACAAATAAAGCACATATCATAACGATAGTACCCCAAATGCTCAAATTTAGTAGATAGTTTGCTGCTATACCAAAAACAATAAATATAATAGTAATAAAATTAATTAATATTAGAATTTTTCTGTCCATTTCTAATGGTTTGTCAATTCCAAATATTAGATTTTTTACGGCTCTACGCTAAATAGAGTGGGTAATCAAATTTAAGTTTTCCAGAAATGAAGTAAATCATATTAATAAAGTTTTCAATATTTCTATATCCTCTCGCTCTTTTCTTTGCTAATTGTATTTTAGAATTAATACCTTCAAGAA
>JAPLFM010000070.1 GCA_026390675.1 Candidatus Kapaibacterium sp.
AAACCATTTCATTTTTTGCAGTGAATTTGCGTTTTTTCATGTTTTTTATCGCTTTTTTTTTGTCTTTTTCTGTCTTTTTTTGTCATTCCTGCGAATGCAGGAATCAAAACTTTTTCTTGTCACCCTGAATTAATTTCAGGGTATATTTGTCTTTTGCATTTCAAAAAGCAACAAATTAAGAACCCCAC
Organism: Candidatus Kapaibacterium sp.; assembly: GCA_026390675.1. GTDB lineage: Bacteria > Bacteroidota > Ignavibacteria > Kapaibacteriales > UBA2268 > JAPLFM01. Next base: position 189 of record JAPLFM010000070.1, read on the forward strand.
TTTAAAACAATTCCAATTATCTGAATCAGGATTTTCAGAATATTAGGATTAACAGAATTAATACAAAAATTCATTTTTTGGAAAAATTTTCCAATTTCGTTTTTCAAATACATTTTGGTTAAAATCAGTTTAACCCTATACTTTTCAACAATTTGTTCTGATTATTTCATTTCAATTTTTGCAGTAAATTTAGTGTTTTTTCAATTTAAAATCTTTTTTTTCAAATGCAAAACGCCAAAGAACATAAAATAATAGTAGAGATAATGACGAATATATTGTGTAGATATTGCGTATAAAAAAGCCACCTCGTTGTTTTACAGTATAGAAGTGGCTTGAAGAAATTACTAATTACCAAATGCTGGAAGATTACCATCAATTAACTTAAAATATTTTAAGTATGTTCCAATTTGATGAATTGAAATTTGTTCTGCTGGAAAATAGCTATAACCATAAAACGGATATATTAAATATCCTGTAAATATATTTACAGTGCCACCATAAAATAATTTATTATCTTTAAAATAAAATGTTGGACCTATATCATAACCAACCCACAACAAACTATGCTCAAAACCAAAATGTATCATTTTCTTATCTTTGCAAAAATCAATATCTATAACCCCTCCTAAACCTCCAAACCCATTCTTAGTATATTTTGTAACACTTACTTCTAAGCCATATACAAAACCACCTTCTTTGCCAAATTGATATCCAAGTTTAACGCCATAACTAAGAATAGTAGCATTAAAATTTTGTGCAGCTTGAACATAATTAAAACTAAAAAGAGAGAGAACAAATATTACTATAAAAATATATTTTTTCAATTGAATTTCCACTATTTTAATAATATTAATAAAACAAACTTAACTTAACGTGCAAGAAAAAGCAAGAGATTTCTCACTTTGTTGATAAAAAAAGATAATTTTGTGTTTTTAGTAGTAAAACACCTTTGAGGAGTAAGGCATTTGAAGCAAGTATAGTCTGAATACACGATTGTGTGGAGTTCAGGGTGACGAGAAGAAGAAAGCGAATGCTGGATTCCGTATCAAGTACGGAATGACAGAAAAATACAATTACAAAAAAACACAGACAAGAATGTCTGTGCTACTAATAAACATTAATTTATATTTTAGATTAGCATTTAAGAAAATAAAGAGTTGTCAATTGCTTTAAATTTATCTAATCCAAAGTATTTGTATGCCATTGGTGTAACAGCTCTACCACGACTTGTAATTTGTAAAAAACCCTGTTGTATTAAAAATGGCTCATATACTTCTTCTATGGTGTCGGCTTCTTCACCCACTGCAACTGCAATTGTATTTAAGCCAACAGGACCACCATCATATTTGTTGATAATATTAAGTAGAATCCTTTTGTCCATATCATCAAGTCCAGCAGCATCAACTTCAAGAGCTTCAAGAGTCATTTTAGCAATTTCTTTGTTGATTATTCCCTTACCTTTTATTTCAGCAAAGTCTCTACCACGTCTCAAAAGTCTATTTGCTATACGAGGAGTACCTCTAGAACGAGAAGCAATCTCCACTGCCCCTTCACTATCAATTCCAACATTTAAAATCCTAGCAGATCTAATAACTACTTTTGTTAAATCTTCTGTATTGTAATAATCTAATCTATTAGGAATACCAAATCTTGAACGTAATGGTGCTGTTAAAAGTCCTGCCCTTGTTGTTGCACCAATTAAAGTAAATTTTGGTACTTGAAGTTGGATAGTTCTTGCCGAGGGTCCACTATCTATCATTATATCAATTCTAAAATCTTCCATTGCAGAATACAAATATTCCTCAACAACATTTGAAAGTCTATGAATTTCGTCAATAAATAATACCTCGCCGTCTTCAAGATTGGTTAGCAATCCAGCCAAATCACCAGCTTTTTCCAAAACAGGTCCAGAAGTAGTTTTAATTGATTTACCTAATTCATTTGCTATAATATGGCTAAGTGTAGTTTTGCCCAAACCGGGAGGACCAGTTAATAGTACGTGGTCAAGAGGTTCACCTCTTCTAAGAGCTGCAGCAATATATATTTTTAGATTATCTACAATCTTTTGCTGACCAGTAAATTCATCAAACCCAGAAGGACGAAGTTGCAGTTCAATATCCTCTTCTTTTCCAACAGGGTCAGTACTTTCATTATTTCTTAATTTAGACATTATTTTTTATGTTTTCTCGATTTAACAAAGCTACTTTTACTGGGCAAGTAGTTTGACCATTATGATCACAATTAGATTCGCAAGCAATAGCATAAACTCTTGGAATTGAAGTAGGATATTCTTCTAAAATTCTATTTCTAATTTCTTTTTCCATATCATATTTCTGCTTAACAGTATAATCATAAGGGAGTACAATATCTAATTCAATGAAAATATCTTTACCAGATTGGCGAGTATGAACCCGTTTAAACTCACACATTTTAGTTATATTTTCAGAAACAACTGCAAGTAGCTTGAATTGAATTTCATCAGAAACAGTTTTATCTAATAACTGATTTAAAGCATTTCTTGAGCCTTCAATTGGAACTTTAAGAGCAAAAATTAAAAGTAAAACAGCAGTAATTGAATCTAGTAAAGATGCAGTATGCCCCAAGCCAAAATATTTTAATCCAGCACCAACTATTAAATTACTTAGAACACCCATTTCGATATAACTATCAATTTTCCATATTGCTGCATCATAATCAATAATTGGCATTTTATATTTTTTCGACATTTTTTTTTGCACTCTATACATTATCATCATTAATGCAAGTGAACCAAAAGAAAATGAAAGTAGAAAATAATAATTACCAGTTTGAACTTCAGGATGCCAAAAACTCAGAGCTGCTTCATATAGAGCATACCCCAAAACAATTAACAAAAGCCCAGCACCAGCTAATATAGAAAGTGATTCGTATTTCCCATAACCGTAGTTATAAATATAGTCAGGAGATTTTACACTGTGATTGACAGCAGTTAAAAATATAAAAGAGTTCAAAACATCAATTGCAGCTATAAGTCCATTAATTTGAACAGCTAATGAAACTTGTGTTATACCAATTATTATTCCAAAAACTGCTAAAAAAGAGCATATAATCATTGATAGACGTGTGCTAAAAACAGGAGTGCTTACGTCAAACCATTTCAAAAATCTAGTATATGTATTAAAATTTAGTGTTTGCATTAAAGAATATGTATCATTGTTCAAAGAATATTTACAAAATTACAAAAAAAATGGCACTTAAAAGAGTAGCAAATGTTATTGTTTAACTGATTTTCAGTATTTGTACTTATAAACTTTGAATTGTTTAAGTCGATAATTGTAATATGGAAAAGGAACATAAATAATAAACTTTATTATTATTTAACACTACACGAAGTACAATCTTAACATTTCTATATGGAGGTAGAAAATTAAGATATTAATGATTAGTAAAGCACAAACAAGGATGTTTGTGCTTTTTTTATGCGAAGTTATCCACAATTTCAATTATTTTCGTTTTTTCTTGAGATGAAATTGATGTTGGGGTGTGTATCTAGATAAGTACATTTTACATTTTTGGAAAAACATTTTTATGATTAGTATTTACTAAATTATTTTTAACCTTTTTGAGTTTAAATGTCAATTTATATCTTATTGTTTTTTTAATAATAGGACTAAATAAGTGAATACTAAAACCATAAATCAGATTGACTCAAATGTCAATTATTTTGATTTAAATCAAAATAATCTTCCTAATTCTCAATATAGAGGAAAAAGGATATTAGATATTAGCTTTTCTTTAATTCTAATAGTTATCTTTATTCCTTTCTTTATCTTAGTTCCAATTCTTATTTATCTTTTTGATGAAAAACAGATATTCTTTATTCACGAGAGAATAGGATTAAATGGTAAACCTTTTCAAATGTATAAATTCAAATCCATGAAAAATTCACTGAAAATATTTGAATTTGATGATAATGGTGACTTAATTAAAAACAATTCTTCTATAACACATTTAGGCAAATTTCTTAGAAAAACAAGTATAGATGAAATCCCACAATTATTTAATGTTATAAAAGGAGATATGAGCCTTGTTGGTCCTAGACCATTAATTCGAGAAGTTGCGAATGTTAATATTAAACAAAGTGAATATAGGACAAATGTCAAACCTGGTTTAACTGGGCTTTGGCAAATTAATAACAGGATTAAATACAATTTAGATGATATGATTGATTATGATATAGAATATATTGAAAAACAATCAATATGGTTAGATTTGAAAATTATTTTATTAACTGTACCTTCAGTTATTTCTATGAAAGGTGCTGTATAAATAATATTATTTTGAAATGTTAAAAATAATATATGAAAAATCAAATTCATTTTGTTATTTTGCTAAAATAATTTTGAAAAATAACAAAGTGAGTTTGAAAATGGGATTTAATATTAAAAAAGTAGTGTCAAAAGATGACAAAAAGAAATTTATACTTTCTCAATGGAACTTTTACAAAGTTGATAAAAACTTTGTTCCACCAATAATTATGGATAGAGAAAAACTTTTAGATACTAAAAAGAATCCTTTTTACAAACATTCCAAAATGGAACTATTTATTGCAGAAAGAGATGGAGAAGTAATAGGTAGAATTGGTGCAATTATCAATGACAATCATAATATTACACATAAAGATAAAATTGGTTTCTTTGGATTTTTTGAATGTGTTAATGAACAAGAAGTAGCAAATGCTCTTTTTGATTCAGCTAAAACATTTTTAAAAGAAAATGGTATGAATGCAATGAGAGGACCTGTGAACCCTTCTATGAATGACGAAACAGGACTTTTGATTGAAGGATTTGATTCGCCAGCAGTTATATTAATGACATATAATCCTAAGTATTATATGGATTTGATTGATAATTATGGTTTTGCAAAATCTAAAGATTTGTATGCCTACCATTTGGTTAATGAAGAATATGTATCTGATAAAATGAAAAGAATGCAAGGCATTATTAGAGAAAGAAATAAAGTTACAATCAGAGAAGTAAATTTTAAAAACAAAGTTCAATTTAAAAAAGATGTTGATTTGTTGAAATCAATTTATAATAGTGCTTGGCAACCAAACTGGGGTTTTGTTAAGATGACTGATGAAGAATTTGACTTTTTGGCAGCAGACTTAAAAGATATTGCAGATCCAACTTATACTATAATTGCAGAAATTGATGGGAAGCCTGCAGGATTTGCATTAGGCTTACCTGATATTAATCAATCACTAATCAAAAACAAAAAAGGCGGTATCCTTGGTGCAATATGGCATTTAAAAATTAAACCAGCAAAAATTGATTTATTAAGAATTATTGTTTTAGGTATCTTACCTGAATACCAAAAAACAGGGGTCGATGCTGTATTATACTGGGAAATGGGCTCTAGAGGCTTACCAAAAGGTATAAAATATGGAGAAGCTTCTTGGATATTAGAAGATAATGAAATGATGAATAAAGGTTTAACAACTACAATGTTAGGCAAAGTTTATAAAAAATACAGATTATATGATGTGTCAATATAGTTAAAAAATTCAATAGCCATTTCGAAAGAAATGGCTATTGAATTTTAACTAAAAAGTTTCTTTTCTAAAGCTAAAACCGTATTTTTGGCTAGTCCTTTTTAAATCATCTGCAAGCATAGGTGAACCACAGAAATAGACATCAACTTTTTTATCTTCTTTTTCTTTGATTTTGCTAAATATCTCATTCCAATTTGGCCTACCCATTTGAGTTTGACTACCCAAACCTGTAATTAAATCAACTTTGTTTTTGTCAAAAAGTAGATCCATTGCTACATTAAGCATATTAGACCAAATATCAGAATGGCCTGAAGTCATATAAATATGTGATTCAATAAATTTATCTTCATCTTTTTGTTCAATTTCAGAAAGCAATTCGTTGAACCATTCAAAAGATTTTTGAGTTCTGTTTAACCAAAAGAAATATACTTTTTTAAGTTTTACATCTTTTAGTTTACTTTCTTTATGTTTATAGTAAATACTTTTCAAAATTGCAGCAAAAGGAGTAATACCAATACCTGTACAAATTAATATGGCACATTCAGAATCAAAAATATCCATGCTCGGAGTACCATAAGGACCATCAATCAATATTTTTTTATTATCTAGATTATTATTAGATTTGTAATATTGATATAATGCATTTGACCAACTTCCTGCACTTCTAATATGAACACTTAAAGTATCTTCCTCAGGCACACTAGTAAGAGTAAAAGGATGCCACTCATACTTTGAGATCATTGGAATTTTTAGAAATACATAATCACTTGGATTGTATTTAAAATTTTTAGGTCGTCCAAATAATAAATTAGAAACACCTGATGGTAACAAATTAACTTTTAATATATCTTGAGCTACTTTTTTATTTATTGCTCTATAAGACCATTCTAAAATATATGCTATTAATGGAACAGCTACCCACTTCCATAATACAGGACCATGAAACAAACCAAACGCAAACCACAATACAAAACCAAAATGTGAAATATAAAATAATGAAAAATGTTTCTTTTTTCGAAATACACTTAAAGCAAATACCCACATAACAATAAAAACTATTAACATCAAAAGTCCAGTTAATCCAGCTTTAGTTGAAAATAAATAATAAGTGATAGGATTGGGCAAAATTGTATAATTGCACAAATGAGCAAATGTGTGAACTAAGGCTAAAGAAAACAATACTTGACCAATTAACTTATGAAAATAATTCATATCATCTAAAAGTAGAAATCTACTTATTGGTTTTCTTTTTAACCAAGTTAAAAAATGTGGTTCTTCTCTATTTTGAGTGGGTA
>JAPLFM010000165.1 GCA_026390675.1 Candidatus Kapaibacterium sp.
ATAGAATTATGAATAGTATGGAAGAAGTTATAGATACGCTTGCTGAAGCTCTTCATCAAATACATGACGAAAAGGAAATAATAAAATCATTATGTAATTATCATTGGCTATATTCCTAATCTTGTTGTATGTTTGGTATAAATTTGTATTGATTTGTTTGTTTTTGAGTTGTAGATTTATAATATAAATACCAGCTTGCAAATTATTTATATTAATTTCATTTATTAATTTTTCTGATTCTAACACTTTAATACCAAGTGTATTATATATTTGTAAACTTACAAAATCATCAATATTTATTTTGTAATCAATTTTAAAGTACTTGTAATCACTTGGATTGGGAGAAATATTTATTTCGTTATTTATATTTTCAGTATCTTCTACTTCTGTAAGACCTGCAACCTTATATCTAACAATTACTAGATTATCTAAAATTACATTTGAACTCCAAATAAACTGCGCATCACTACCAACTTCATCAAATATATTTATAAAGTTTGTGTATGCGGGTTTATTATCTACCCCAATTTCAGAATTAGTAAATGTACTTGAATATGGCATAGCAGTTTCATCAAAATCGTTATTCATCCAATTATCAGGCAAAGACCAATGCAAAGCATAATATTTAGAGCCATCATTCGAATTTTGAGTACTACATTTATCTGTTAATCTAATATTTCCAATTTCACTTGGACAAGATAAATCAATAATTGGAGAGGTATAATAAGTTTGTGCTTTCCAAGAATTATCTGTTTTGGCAATAGTATTGTTATTTATATCTTTAAATACAGCAACCATACCTCCATCACCTGGATGATATGCAAAACCACCATTATTCTCTGAGCCAAGACCTAAATTTTCTTCCCAATCTACAAGCAACATAGCAATAGTAAATGGTTTTTTGACTTTAAATCTAATAATGTTAGAATTGAACTGAGTAAAAGGAACATTATCTTTTCCTACAGGTTTACCATTGATATACATTTCAAAATAGTTGTCAGCAAAAACATAAGCAGTTATTAATTCACCATCAGCATCAACTATAATTATATCACTTCCATTTAGTTTTGATAAAGCAATAGAAGAGTTTGCATAATTGGCTCCATTGCAAGGATTATTCAAATCAGATGCAAATGGGAAATTCGAATTATTAAAGTTTGTTAGTGCAGGTACAGTCCAAACTGTTTTATCACTTGCAGTTATAGTCCCAATTCCAGCAATTCTTCCACCTGTACAACTATACAAGTTCGTAATAATAGTTGCTGCTTTGCCTTGTGTTACTGAGGCTGAGCCTTTGTATTGTGCTTTTGTAACAAAAGGTATTAATAAAAATATTAGTAAAAGTTTTTTCATAATTAATTTAAAATTCTTTGAATAGACCAAAATAGAGCAATAGTAGAAATAAATATTGAAATAGGAATTACCATTTTAGAATGATACCAGTCTTTGCGCTGAAATAACTGACCAAAAATCAAAAAACATAAAAGTATTAATAATATTTGAGCAAACTCAACACCTAAATTGAATCCTAGTAACGAAATCACAAATTCATTTTTTGGAAGTCCAACTTCTTTCAAAGCATTAGCGAACCCCATCCCATGTAATAAACCAAAAACAAAAATTATAATTAATCGCCATAATCTCATAGTTGGTTGAAACACATTTTCAAATGATACTATGAATATTGAAACTGCTATTAAAACTTCAATGATTTTGGGATTAAATGTAATATAGTTCAAAGAGACTAAAGCAAGTGTAAATGAGTGTGCTAATGTAAAAATAGTACATTGAATTACAGCTGTTTTTAATTTTGAATTAAAAAAGAACAATGAAATTATAAATAAAATATGATCCAAACCTAATGGTACAACATGTTTAAACCCAATATATAAATAATTCCAAAACATTACTAAACCTAATTTATTATTAATTTATCAGAGTAAATATTATTATTTGTTTTAAGTACAATTAAAAATATACCCTTACCAAATCCAAGAGCATTTATTCTATTTTGATATCCATTAATTGAAAAAACCAATTTGCCAGAATAGTCATATATAGAAATGTTATCTATGTCCTCAATTGAAACTTCATTGTTCAATTCAATTATTATTTCATCGTTTGAAGGATTTGTATAAAAATTAAAATTATTTGAAATAGAATGTTCCACATCAGTTAATCCAGCATCTTGGATAACAGTTATAGTTTGTGAGTTAACTCCTATTGCTGAAACTGTTACATAAGCTGTTCGAGTATTTGGTTGTGTATTTGAGGCTGCAGTAAGAGTAATAGTTTTATTTAATGTGCCACTATTGGTACTCAATGTAAGCCATTTTTGACTACTAGTTACATCCCAAGAAGTATTTGAAATAATGTCAAAGTTAGCTAAGCTATTTTTAATAGAACCAATTGTTAAATTGCTTTTAGATACTTGTAAAGTATTAGTTAGAGTTCCACTTGAAATAGTACATTGAGTAAAACCTTTGTAACCAACAATAGTGTTGCTACTTGGACTAACATAGTTAAATGTGTAAGATCCACTATTATTCCAGCTATAATCCCAATGGTAAGATTGATTATTTAAAGTATATGTCATACTATAGCCATTATTAGTTCCATTTGGCGTTAAGTTTGTAATCACAGCACCCTTGAGTGGAGTACCAGATGGTCTAATTGGTTGAGCAGATGCTTGAGGTATAATTTGAAAAGTGTTATCTTCGGTTATTTTCCCTACCATGTTAGCTATCATATAAGGAGTTTCTTTAGTACCATGGTAGTGATAAACACCATCGTTACCAAAATGACCATGATTTTTATCTAAAGGAAGCATTGTATTACCATCTGGTTCGAAAGCTCCAAATATAGCATACCCATCTAATCCATAAGCAACTGGTAATGTTTTTGAAGTAAAATCATATAAATGTAAAGGTGCTATATGGTAATGATAATCATCAGCCCTACCACAATGTCCTCCCCAATTATCAAGCTGACCATCAACTAGCGCATCAACTCCTGTATTTGTATATGGATTGAAAATAGCTATCCCATTTACTGCTATAGCAATCGCACCTCTTGAAAAATGTGCTGGGCTTACTGGTACAGGGCTAGAAGCAATAGTAGGATTTAGCGGAATACTCCAAGCGTTTTTGCCAATATAACATTGAGGAATAGGTACTTGTTGTTGCCAACCAGTAATTCCTACCATCATACTATGTGTGGTTGGAATACCTTTTGATTCAATATAGAAATAAGTTTCATCCCATCTTGTTGCAACATTTGGTTTGAATGGAATGCAAGCAGAGTCTAATGACAAAGGGTTCGTAGCTGAAGTAATTTGTTTGATTATATCTGGTTTGAAACTATATAAAATTGAAAATAATCCAACAAACATAAAATATGTCGCATATTTGTACTTGTTTTCTTTTGAAAAAATATATATTAATATTGATACTGAAGATAAAAATAATAGAACAATAATCAATTTATTAATATCGAAATCATTACTAATATTATTTGAAGCTATTTCTAGTTCAAGTACAAACTTTTGATCAAAATTAGAAAGGCTTGCTAAAGGATAATTAATAATTTCATTATTTTCTTTTTCAAGATATACTCTTTCATTTTTTATCATTAAAAATGATGCAAATATAGTTGTATTATTTTCTACCTTCCACTCTCTTAAACTAATATTTTTTGAATCAATATTATGAGCAAATATATAAAATTTAAAAGCAGTCATTATTAGAATTAATATTAGTATAGTTTTTTTCATTTATTTTATTTGTTTTTATTTATTTAAAATTATTTTTCCAGTTTTTTCAATACTTTCACTTTTTAATACATACATATAACTGCCTTTTGGAAGTTCGCTACCATAAGCATCTTTGCCATCCCAATAAATTTGGAACTTTCCTTCATTAACAAAACTATCAACTATTAATGCTCTAACCATTCTACCTATTTCATTATAAATAAATAGACTAGTTTTTTCAGATTTATACAATACAAATTCAATTTTTGTTTGCACTTCAAATGGATTAGGATAAACTAATTCATCAATATAATTACTATTCCATAAAACAGGTACACCAGTGGAAAGCGAATCGTAACAATTAACTTTCCCAATAAAATAAGTAGCAGAAACATCTTTATTATGTCTCGAACCATTTTCATTTTTAGGAAGGTAAGCTCTTACATAATCTACCTTCACTCCATCAGAGCTAACATTTACTCTTAAGTGTCCAGCATTGGGGAGAATTTGTCCTTCAAGATAACCATATTCTTTTGCCCAATTAGCATTTTGAAAATTAGGCAAGCTTGGTTGAGGAGTTTCTTGATAAATCAAACAGTTCTTTTCTTGTTTTCCAAAAAAATGATCATGACCGTGAAAGAAAATACTAACTCTGTTTTCTGCTAATAATTCTTTGATTGGCTTGTACCACCCAGGTCTATTTTTTGTAAATCCAGCTGAACCATCAAAATTTTCCCCTCCCCATTCATATTTATTTGCATACTCAGTTCCACCTCTACCCTGAGGGTCACCACCAATAATTTGATGAGCAAACACAAATTTAAATTTAGATTTACTAGTTTCTAAAGTAGTCTTTAGCCAGTCGTATTGTGTTTTACCAAGCGTCCACCTCCAGCCATTCAAAGAATCTGGTTTGGGTGTAGTAAACCAATATGGATCTAAAACAATAAATAATACATCTCCCCAAGTCCAAGCATAATAACTTTGTCTAATACCTACAAACTTATAATTTGTAGTATCACCAGTGTAAAAATTGTCAGGATAAGGATTTGGAAAATATTTTTTTCTATCTAATGTCCCCCATATTGCTACATTTTCAGAAGTACCATTTTGATACCACCCAGCCTCTCCTTCGTGATTGCCTAATGCTAAAAACAAAGGAACAGAATGAGAAGAAATTTCATAATATGTTCTCATTAAATGGCTTCTGTATGTTACAGTGTCGTGTGTTACTTTTTTAGATGCATTTGTTAATTTGTCTGACATTAAAATATCACCCAAATCAATCATAAAATCTGGAGAATCATCTAATTGATTTTGTAAGCAAATACTATAAAGTTGTGAATTACTTGAAGAATCCATGTGAGGATCTGCTTGCACTACAAATGAAAATGAACTAGATACTTTTCTTTGAGTATGAAAGTAAAATTCTGGTCTTGAAGTAAATGTGGATGATTTTGGTAAACGATAATTTAAACGATAATAATATTTTGTATCTGGTTCTAAATTGTCTATCAAGACTTCTAAATGTTCATCTTTTAAAGCACTAACCCAATTAGTTTGATTTGAATATTCACCACTTTTCTTTCCATATTGAATACTTGCTTCTATATCTGAATCAAAAAAAGTTTGAACTATAATGCTTTTATCAGTTGGTCTGCCTAAAATTTCTGTATGAACAATTTTTTGTGAAAAAAGAGCATTACAATTTAATACCATTAGACATATAAATATTAATTTACTTCTCATATTTTTATTTAATTATAATTACTTTTGAAGAATTAGAAATTTTATCGTTTATTAATCTAGCTACATATATTCCTGAATTTAAATCACTAGAGTTTATATCTGTTGAAATATATCCTTTTTCTAATATCTTAGACTTAATAAAATTACCTTGAATATCAATTAATTCAATAAGTCTATTATTCAATGATGTATTACTTGCTTGAAATTCTAAAATATCACTTGTTTTGTTATGTGTAATTGAGAAATTGTTCTCCTTTATTTTTTCATCATATTCAACATCGGATTGGCTTTTTCCAACTGTATAACTGTAAGCAATTTCTCCATTTTTACGTATTCCATCAAGTGTATCCTTTGGCAAATATGCTCTTACAAAATCTACTGTAACTCCCTTTGGTTCAACATTAACTCTTATATGCCCAGTACCACCTTTTGTTACATCAGTATATGCATCTGCATTGGCAAGCATACCAATTTCATAAGTAGAATCAGAAGGCATAGGCACTTCTTGGTAAACCAAACCATCCATTTCTTCTTTAGCATATAAGTGGTCGTGTCCTTGAAAAAAAACTGTTACCTCATTTTTAACCATAAGTTGATGAATTGGCAAATCCCAACCTTTTCGAAAAGTAGAGAATTTATCTTTTGTATTATCCAATCCACCCCATTCAAATCCTTTTGCCGGAACAATTCCACCTCTACCTTGTCCTCTATTATGATGAGAAAAAACAAATTTATATTTTGCTGAACTTGCATTTTTAAACCAGTCATATTGAGTTTTGCCAAGTGTCCAATCCCAATTTTGTGGTTTGTCATTTATATCACAATCTCTATAAACATCAAGTACAACAAACAAAGCATCACCCCAAGTCCAAGCATAATAATTTTCAGGTGTACCAATTCCGTTGGGTTCTAAAGTTTTATTTCCAGTGTAAAATTCATTTGGATATGGATTTGGGTAATAGAACTTTCTCCAAATAGTACCATAATAAGCAATATTATCGGTTCCATTTTGTTTTAAATAGTAGCCTGTTTCACCTTCGTGATTGCCTAAGCAAACATAAAATGGCATGTTTTGGCAAGCTGTTCCCAAGAATTGTCTATAATCTTTATGAAGAGCATCCATATCAGCACTTTTCGTTGTGGTTGGCGTGTGGTCATCACCAAATATATCTCCCAATGATAGCATAAAGTCTGCACTATCTTTTGCTTGGTTTTGTAGAGTAATTAAATACATACTTTTCACACCCTTTTTATCATATAAATGTTCGTCAGCCTCAACTAAAAATTTAAAACTCTTTCCAGGACTTCTTTGGGTTTGAAAATAAAATTCAGCACTTTTATTATAAGTTTGAGTCCCTTTGATTCTATAATTCAATTTATAATAATATCTAGTATTAGCTTCTAAATTTATCAAATCAATTTCATCAGGTGTATTCAGTTTGTTAGTAAAAGTTTGTGAAGAATGAGTATATTTATTTGATTGTTTGCTATATTCAAAATAGAATTCACATTCTTTATCAAATAAAATACTTATTGTAATTGATTTGTCGGTTGGTCTTCCTAAAATTATATCATAAGTTTGAGCAATCAGTATATTATAATTAAAATATAAAATAAATCGAGAAATAAATATAATTTGACTTAATTTTACATTTAATAATTTGTAATTTATATTCATTTATTTTTCCTTGTTTAATTTGTTTTTGATTAATAATACTTGTTTTTAAGTTATATAACAATGTATTACATATAATTCATAATACTAATTCAATTTTAATTTCAAAATCAATATTTTGGTGGCTTTTTAGGTTTAAAATAATCTTTAATTTCACGTACTAAACTTTCAAATTTTTCTCTTTGCTCTTGATTACATATTAGTTTGAATTTTCTTGCTTGTTCAATTCTTAATAATTCCATTTGGTACTCATTATTAGCAACGCACTTTGCGAAATATTTTAATTTTTCTTCATCAGTTTCTTTGTTGAACATATTTATGTTCATTGAGTCCCTAAATCCTCTTATTTTTTTTGCTAAAACTTTTTCTTGTTTGAAAAAATCATTTCTTAACTCATTAATTTGTTTAGATTGTTCATTTGTCAAATTCAATTCCCTTTCCAATATAGAAGAAACGTCTTTAGATTCATCTTTTGGATTGTTACTTTCATAAGTATTGTTGTTATTTTGTTTGTAATCATTTACAAAATAAAAACTTATTAAAATTAAATTTAGCAAAAGTAATATTATTACTGAAAATTTAAGATATTTTGATTGGCTGAAAACATCCATATTACTCACCATTAGTAATTGGAGTTATCAAAAATTCTTTTAGAATTACAATATAAACTTGATTTTTACTATCATATTTGTTTTCATTTCTATTTGATACTTTCAGAAAAAAACCAACATTAAATAAAACAACAAAAATCAAAACAAAAGTTAAATTTGAAGTTGGACTCTTTCTTTTAAAATTGCTATGTTTGTTAACAATAGAATTCATAAGATTAAAATTCCAATTTGTAGAGAAATGTATTTCAACATTTTCTTCAAATTCAATTAACTTTTTTTGGACTTGAACATCTAAATCTGTTTCTTTCATATATCCCTCTATATTTGGACGATAATATTTTTGTAATCTGGCACTTTAAAAATTGTTTTTTAAAATATTTTTTAATTCATCATTAAGTTTCTTTTTAGAACGATAAATTAATGATTCAACTGCAATCATTGATATGTTCATGATATCAGCTATTTCCGAATTGGAATAACCATCGATTTTGCTTAGTGTAAATGCGATTCTTTGATTGTCTGGAAGTTTATTGAGCGCTTGATTAATTTCAGCCATTTTTTCTTCTTCTTTAATCTTTTGGTCGGAGGGTGAATCACTAGAAATCAAATTAATTATTTCATCTATATGCAACAATTTACCTAAATCACTAAGTCTTTTTTTTCTATTTCTTTTTTTAATCTCATCTAAACATTTTGTAACGGCAATGCGATAAATCCAAGTGGATATTTTGGATTCGCTTCTAAACGTCCTAATTGATTGGAAAACTTCAATAAATACTTCTTGAGCAATATCTTCTGCATCTTCTCTGTTTTGTAAAAACTTATAACAGGTATTGAGCACCTTATAGCTATAATTGCTAACAATTACTTCAAAAGCAGACTTGTCTTCATTTTTTAACCTATCAACAATGTTTGATTCGTCTAACATTTATATTATTTTAAAGAAAGTTTGAATTTGAGAATAAGATAATATCTTGCTTTTAATTTGTAAAGCTTATAAAACTAACTATTAGCTAGTTTAGACGACAAAATGATTAGATTCCTTTGTTAGATGGCAAAGTAACTGAGTGCTTTTTAAAATAATTTAATCAAAAAGGAACTTTAATGGTAAGAATAGTATCGTTTGTTTTGTTAATTCTTAATTTGTTTAAGAATTGTTGCCAAAATTTATTCATTTTCAAACTATCATCGTTACTGTTGAAATTATATCCGATGTGACTTAAGTCAAGATAGAGATGTTCTTTCAAAAAGGCATTCCCTTGAACATTCAAATCTACTTTAGCTTTTCCGTAAGTTGCTTTCATATCAAGTCTTCTATGAATATCTTTAAAAGCTCTAAATTCTAAAATAGAATCTTTAATAGTCAAATCATTCCAAAGTCTATAGCTTTGCAATATCCTAAAAGGTTTTGTGAAAGTGTAATATTCAGACTGACCAATCTTTCCAGTCTTTTTCTTAATAGGTAAATGTTTAATTATAGAATCAGTAATCTCTTCAAGTTTTTTATTTTCAGCTCTTGTACAACCACTACTTACATTTCTGCCCATATAATGTGGCTCGTTTGTACCGTGAATCCTATAAATATCTTGAAGTATAATTTTTCTTCTACCCATAGGATTCTTAGGTATTTCTGGCTCATCTGATTGCTCAGGTCCCATATATTTATAACCATTTTCGATTTCTAAAGGCGTAGGATAAAAGCAAGGTCGGACTATTAATTCATAGCTCATTTTTTCTAATATTGGTGCAAAATAATGCCCTACAATTAATTTCGAACTATCTTTTAATTTTCCATTTTCATAATAGCGTAGTTTATATTCAGGTAAATTCACCCATATAATAATATTGGTATCACCTTTAATATCGTAAAATGGGTTGTAGTGTTTTGACTTTTCTGTTTTATCTTCAATTCTTACATTTTCTTCAAGAATTACTTTCTTTGGTATAGGTAATTGTGTTGGTATAAATTTATTAAAAATATAAAATGATGCAATTACAAGAATAAGAACAACCAACAACGCTGACAACAATTTAAATAATTTCATCTTATATTTTTAAATTCCATACCTAACTATAATTACAATTCACAATTTAATTTTTTAAACACTATAAAAAACCAACATCACTTCTAAATTCTCAAAGAACTTCACTTTTTTTTAACTTTAGATCTCTTTTAATGCTCTTTCAAATACATTTAAAGCATAATGTATTTGTTCTTCTGTTCCTGTACTTATACGTACACCATTTGGAATACCAAATGAAGCCAATGGTCTAACCACTACTCCATTTTCAAGACACTTTGCTGTGAAATTAAGTGCTTTTTCTTCAGTTTCAAAAACAATCATAACAAAGTTTGCAACTGGAGGGGCATATTTAACTCCCAATTCATCAAACTTTGCAAGCATTTGCTTTAGAGTTTTATCATTTAAAACTTTAGTTCTTTGAAGGAACTCTTCATCTTCTAAAGCTCCCAAAGCAGCTTTTTGAGCTAGATTGTTTGGCTCAAATGGTAATTTCACTTTATATAAAAGTCCAATTAAATCAGAACTACCTACAGCATAACCAATCCTTAATCCAGCCAAACCATAAGACTTAGAAAGGGTTTGCAATACAATCATATTATCATATTTGTAACTTAAACCACTTGGATAATCGGGATAATCTTGTGAATAAAGATAATATGCTTCATCAAGTACTACCAGAATATGATCGGGAACTTTTGTCATAAATGACACAAACTCTTGATGAGTAAACATCGTTCCAGTTGGATTGTTTGGGTTTGCCAAGTAAATAATTTTTGTATTTGGGTTTATTGCATCAATTATACCATTTAAATCAAATTTATAGTCAATCAAAGGAACTGTTTTTACTACTCGACCTTGCTTATTACTATTTGTGTAAATGCCAATGAAAGTACCCTGAGCAGTTAGAATTTCATCTCCTCTATCAGAAAATGTAGTAACTATATAGGCTAATAAAGAATCAGAACCACTACCACATATTATTTCACTAGGATTTTTACCAAGATGTTCGGCTAGCTTACCAACTAGTTCAGATGATGCAGTATCAGGATAAATAGAAATATCACCCAATGCGTCAACGATAAACTGTTTAGCTTTTGGAGAAGAACCTAATTGATTCTCGTTTGAAGCCAGATTTATTAGTTTTTTAAAATCATCTCTTGAAGTACTTTTATCAAGCATATTGCCTGATTTATAAGGCTTAAGATTTATAATGTGGTCGGTAATTTTAAGTTTCATTTTGCTAATTTTATTTGTATCAAAACTGAATTCAAAATTACGAAATATTTAAAATAAAATAGGTATAGTGTGGTTAAATTGTTTAGAATCATTAAAAAATTCAATTATTCAATTTAATTTCAAATTACATTAATTTACTTATTTCAAAACCATCTTTTGTATCTTTTATCGTATAACCAAATAACAGAATTTCATTCCTTAATTTATCACTTTCAGCCCAATTTTTATCAGTCTTGGCTTGAATTCTTAGATCTGCTAAGTCTATAATATTTTTTGGGATAGAAGTTTCAAGCTTTTTGGTTATTTCAAAAACTGCATAAACATTATTAATTTGATTAAAGACCGAGATCAAATTTCTTTTGGAATTTTTGTTAAATGATTCAGCTTTTGAATTATTTATAAAACTAAAAATGGTTGCAAGCGCCTTGGGTGAATGTAAGTCATTTGCTAGATTTGAGAATACTTCCATTTTGAAACTATTAGCATCAGCTTCTGAGTCACCATAAATATCAGAATGTAACTCGTAAATAAATTCTTGTACCTTACTTCTAGCTTTTTTAGCAGCTTCAACATCAGCAAAAGTAAAATTGTATTTGGAACGGTAATGTGCTGAAAGCATTGCAAATCTAATATCTTTTGGATCAATACCTTTGTCTATCAAATCTCTAAGAGTATAAAAATTGTTCAAAGATTTGCTCATTTTCTTGCCTTCTACTTCAAGGAACTCATTATGACACCACATAGCTGTTGGTTCCAAACCATATCCAGCTTTACTTTGAGCGATTTCATCTTCATGGTGAGGGAATTTCAAATCCACTCCTCCAGTATGAATATCAAATGGTAAACCCAAAATATCATATTCCATTGCCGAACATTCCAAATGCCAACCTGGACGACCTTCTAAATTTTGGCCATCAATCTCAAGTGTCCAAAAAGGTTCGCCTTCTTTTTTAGCTTTCCAAAGTACAAAATCAGAAACTTGTTCTCTTTCATATTCATCACTATCGACTCTGCTTCCGGGTCTAAAATTTTCAAAATCTATTTTTTTCAATTTCCCATAAATTTCATTTTCACGCCACTTGCCAACACTAAAATAAACACTATTGCCTGATACATAAGCAAAACCGTTATTAAATATTTTGATTATAAGTTCTTTCATTTGAACAATATAATCTGTTGCTCTTGGCATTTTATAGAAATCATTATTTTTGATATTCAAAAGTTCGATATCTTTTCTAAACTCGACTTCATAAAAATTACACAACTTTTCCAAATTAGATAAAGCATCATTAGTCATTTCACCAAAATCGGTTTTCCAAACATCAGAATTTTGAGAATCACGAATAGTTTTATCATCAATATTAGTTATATTCATAACCCATTTTACTTTATAAGCACCAACTTCACGAATTGTACGCTGTAAAAAGTCAGCAAAAAGAAATGCTCTCAAATTTCCAATATGTGCATAGCTATAAACAGTTGGCCCGCAAGAATAAATAGAAACTTCGTCAGGTCGAATTGGTTTTAATTCTTCAATTTGCTTTGTTAGAGAGTTGTAAAGTTTAATTGTCATAGATAAAATTAAGTCTAGTGTTGAAAGTTTTATGACTTGACGTTGATGGGTTAAAGCTATTGATTATTCATTTTTTGAAAATACTTTTTGTTTAATAAATTTTGGTATTTTTAGAAATATTTGGAAAAATTTTCCAAATAAGTTTTCCAAAGTGCGTTTTTTGTCAAATTTAGCCGATAATTTTTTTTGTCATTCCTGCGAATGCAGGAATCTAATATTTTTGTTACCCTGGACTTGATTCAGGGTATATTTAATTTATATGTTTCAAAAAACATCCAATTAAGAACCCCACCTCAGTCCTCCCCAAGTGGAGGAAGAAACCAAAACCAAAGTTGGTTTTTTGGAAAAATTTTCCAAATGAGTTTTCCAAAGTGCGTTTTTTGTCAAATTTAGCCGATATTTTTTTTGCACTTCATTTATTTTCCAAATTGTTGGATTGAAGCTATTTCATTTTTTGCAGTGATTTTGCGTTTTTTTGGTTTTTTGGTCATACTGAACAAAGTGAAGTATCCAGCTTTTATTTTTCAAAAAACATCCAATTAAGAACCCCACCTCGCAAAAACCAAAATCAAGATGGCGGAAGACAAATTGCTGTCGCAATTTGGAAAAATTTTACAAATAAGTTTTTCAAAGTGCGTTTTTTGTCAAATAACGGCAATAATTAATATAAATTAATTTAATATTCCAAAATGTCATCTTAAAATCATTACAGTATTTTGCAGTAAATTTCGTGTTTTTTCAAATGCAAAACTTCAAAGAACATAAAATAATAGTAGAAATAAAGACGGTCATAATGTGTAGATATTGCGTGGAGTGATAATTATTACGACCTCCACTTTTTGGGGTGGAGGTGAATTCAATTTTGAGAATATGGTTTTAAAGTAGCTATAATAGATAATGCATCGTCAAAACCTGATTTTATAACATCAATTTTCTTATGACCACTATAATACCCATCTAAATGCAAAATAGTATATCCACTATTTAAACAATTTAAAA
>JAPLFM010000158.1 GCA_026390675.1 Candidatus Kapaibacterium sp.
AGGATTATAAAAAATTGATTTTTATTAAAATTAAAAAACCTACTTCTAAAGTAGGTTTTTTTTTGCTTATATTTTATTCTGATTTATATAAATTTTTAAAAAAAATAGCTATCCATTTCTGAATAGCTATTATAAATGTTTTGATTTATTTCAAAATCTTAGCGATTGCCACCTGGTCTGCGATCGTCTCTTCCTCTGTCATTTCCTCTACGGTCATCTCTACCACCACCTCTGCTGTCTCTTCTATCTCCATCAGGTCTTGGTGGTCTTGGAGCAGGTTCCACGTAACCTTCGGGTGGAGTCATTAGTGCTTTACGAGAAAGTCTATATTTACCATCAGAAGTAACTTCAATTAGTTTCACTTCAACTTTTTCACCAACAGTTAATACATCAGCAACATTTTCAGTTCTATCATAACTTATTGCAGAAATGTGAAGTAAGCCTTGAGTCTTAGGAAGAATTTCAACAAAAGCTCCTAAACCTTCTCTAATTTCTTTAATTGTTCCAGTATAAATTTCACCAACTTGAGGTTTGCGAGTAAGTGCTTTAATCAATTTAATAGCTAAATCAGATGATTCTTGAGAAGTAGCTGCAATGATAATTGTTCCATCATCTTCAATATTAATATCAGCACCAGATTCTTTAACAATACTTCTAATTGTTTCACCACCAGTACCAATTACAGCACCAATAGTATCTTGTGGAATTTGAATCTTAGAGAATCTTGGAGCATATTGAGAAAGTTCTTCATTTGGTTTGTCCATAGTCTTATTCATAACTTCAAGAATATGCAATCTACCATCTCTTGCTTGATACAATGCTTTCTTCATCGTATCCATTGATAATCCTTCTATCTTAATATCCATTTGACAAGCAGTAATACCATCGGCACTACCAGCAACTTTAAAGTCCATATCACCTAGGAAATCTTCATCTCCTAGAATATCACTTAATATAGCCACTCTATCGCCTTCCATTATCAAACCCATTGCAATACCTGAAACTGCTTTCTTCATTGGTACACCAGCGTGAAATAGTGCTAAACTACCACCACAAACAGATGCCATTGAAGAAGAACCATTTGATTCCAAAATATCAGAAATTATTCTAATAGTATAAGGGAAAACTTCATCATCAGGACGAACTTTTTTCAAAGATCTTTCAGCAAGATTACCATGTCCAATTTCTCTTCTACTTTGCATACCAAATCTTCCTGTTTCACCAACTGAGAATGGAGGAAAATTGTAATTCAAATAGAAATTGTTGCTAAATGAAGGAAGTAAACCATCAACCATTTGTTCATCTCTTGAAGTACCAAGAGTAATAGAAACCAATGCTTGAGTTTCACCTCTTGTAAATAGAGACGAACCGTGAACTCTTGGTAAAAGTCCTGTTTCACAAGAAATAGGTCTAATATCAACTGTAGTTCTTCCATCAAGTCTTTTGTTATCGTCAAGGATCATATTACGCATAGCTTGTTTTTCAAGTTTACTAAAAACTTTACCTGCGTATTTTGAAACTTTACCAGCATATTCTTCATTTTCACCAAAACTTGCAGTTGCAGTTTCTAATGCTTTATCACTAATTCTTTGTCTATGTTCACCACGTTCATTTTTGGTAGTTGTAGTGTAAACATAATCTTTTAAATCAGCAGAAATTGCTTCTTTAATACAAGCAATAAATTCTTCAGGAATTGAATTGTCAACTATTTGTCTTTTAACTTGTGAAGTAAGAGCCAATAATTGTTTTTGTAAATCATTCAATTCTTTAATTTTTTCGTGCCCATATTCCAATGCAGCTAAGAAATCTTCTTCTGAAATTTCATTACTTTCACCTTCAACCATCACTATTGATGTATCAGTTCCAGCAATCGTAATATCAATATCACAAAGTTCTAATTGTGCTGTTGATGGGTTAGCGATAAAATTACCTTCAAGCCTTCCAACTCTTACTTCAGAAATTGGACCATTGAATGGAATATCAGAAATCAACAAAGCAGCAGAAGCACCTACAGCAGCCAAATTAGATGGATCTACATCTGGTTCAGCTGAAAATACTTGAGCAATGATTTGTGTTTCGTAGTACCAATTTTTAGGAAACATTGGACGGCAAGGACGATCAATCAAACGAGATGTAAGAATTTCTTTTTCAGAAGGTCTTGTTTCTCTTTTGATAAATCCACCAGGGAATTTACCAGCAGCTGAAAGTTTTTCTCTATATTCTACTTGCAAAGGAAGAAAATCAATATCTTCTTTAGCTTTTTCTGAAGCTACTGCAGTTACAAGTACCATTGTGTCTCCACAAGAAACCATTACTGCACCATTGGAAAATTTTGCTAATTTTCCTGATTCAAGAGTATATTTTTTACCCTCAAAATCAATTGAGACTGAATGAACAGCCATAAATTACCTCATAATTGAAGTTATTTTAAAAAGACTTATCACTATCTCAACTTTGATCGA
This sequence comes from Candidatus Kapaibacterium sp., assembly GCA_026390675.1. Taxonomy (GTDB): domain Bacteria; phylum Bacteroidota; class Ignavibacteria; order Kapaibacteriales; family UBA2268; genus JAPLFM01. Next base: position 2,463 of record JAPLFM010000158.1, read on the forward strand.
AATTCTTAGCCAACTCTTTTTTATTTTAAAAATAAATCTTGATATTGAATATAAATTTCGTTCAAGTATGAGTAATGATAGCCACTAATTATATAGTATCAATAAAAAACGGCGATAATATCGCCGTTAAATTTATTGCTTACTTTCTAATGCCTAAAGCACTAATAATTGAACGATATCTGCTGATATCTCTTTTAGCTAAGTAATCAAGCAACTTACGGCGTTTACTAACCATTTTAATTAAACCACGACGACTGTGATTGTCTTTTTTGTGTATAATTAAGTGTTGAGTTAAGTCTAGAATTTTAGTAGTTAAAACTGCTACTTGTACTTCTGGCTTACCAGGATTATTAATAGATCCACCATGCTGTATTACTAACTCTGCTATTGTTTCTTTAGCAACCATTTGTTAAATTTCCTAATTTCAAATTTGTATAAGTACAAAAATAACAAATTATTTTCAATTTTTATACAAAGAATGTTGAAAATTATTATTTTATTTGATTTTTTATTAATTTATCAAAGATAATGCTTTAATTTTATCTAAATTTATTTGAGATATTAGGTCATCAATAGAGCCAAATTTCTTTTCTGGGCGAATGTATTTCATAAACGCAATATTTAAATCCAAATCATATATTTGTTTATCTAATTCAAAGAAATGTACTTCAACAGTAGGTAGAGTATCATTGGTAAAGGTTGGTCTTGTGCCTACATTCGACACTCCAAAATACTTTTGTCCTTCAATTATAGAGCTAACTAAATAAACTCCATTGCCAGGAAGAAGTTTGTGCCTATCTGGAAGCATTATATTAGCAGTTGGCACCCCAATACTTTTACCCCTACCATCACCCCTAATTACCTTTCCTTGAACAATATACTCATAACCAAGCATATCATTTGCCAGCTCGATATTACATTCGGTCAAAGCATTTCTAATTTTTGTGCTAGAAATAATGATTTCTTGTTCAACTAAAGCATCAAGTCTTTCAACTTCAAAATTTAGTTCTTTACTTAAAGTGCCTAATAAGTCACTATCACCACTTCTATTTTTTCCAAATAAGTGATCATAACCTACCAACATTTTTTTTACACCAATTTTACCATAAAGGTAATCTCTAATAAATTCTTCGGCAGGAGTTTGTGAAAATTCATAAGAAAAAGTAATTACAACTACTTCGTTGATTCCAAACTGTCGAAAAGCATCAATTCTTTCATTAATATTTGTAAGCAGGCTAATAGGAGGTTTGTCTTTCTTTTGAAGAGTAATTTGTGGATGCGGATCCATAGTAACTATTACAGCTCTTAGGTTTTCTTTATTAGAAATATCTAATAATCTTTGAATAATTTTTTGATGACCTTTGTGTACACCATCAAATGTACCAACAGTTAAAACTGTGTTTTCATTTCTTTGAATACCTTCAAAGTGTCTGTAAACTTTCATCTTTAGTAGTCTCTAAAATAGAAATAAACTCATTGATTTTAAAAGCATCATTAACACTATATTCACCACTTGCTTCTCTGCGTAATGAATGCATATATCCACCACAGCCAAGTGCTTTACCAAAATCTCTTGAAATAGCTCTAATATATGTGCCTTTACTACATTCAATTTCAAAACTAATTAAAGGTAAATCAATTTTAGTAATTTTAAAATTGAATATTTCAACTTCAACTTCTGGAATTTCTACAATTTCATTTTTTCTAGCCAAATGATAAAGTCTAACTCCGTTTATTATCTTTGCACAAAATATTGGAGGTGTTTGTTTGATTTTACCTAAAAAAGTTAATCTGATTTGTTCAATTAATTCTTTGTTAACATAATTGTAATCTGTAAAATTTTCTTCTTCAGCTTCTCTATCATCGGTTTTTGTAGTGCATCCAATTTTGATTTCGCCAGTATATATTTTTTTTTGAGCTTGAAAAGAGTCCATTAATTTAGTTGCTTTACCCAAACCTATTATTAATAGACCAGTAGCTAAAGGATCTAAAGTACCAGCATGCCCAACTTTTTTAACTTTTGAAAAATATCTCAATTTAGAAACAACGTTAAACGAAGTCCATGTCTCATCTTTATCAATAAGAACTACTACTCCTTCGGAAGAAGCGTATTCTTGTAATTCAGTATAAGTCAATAAGTTATTTTTAGTTAAAAGCTTCAATTATTCTTCTTCTGAGGATGGATTTGAAGTAGATCTTACATCGTCAAGTAATTTTTGGATGTGATCCATTTGATCTAAAGTATCATCAATAAACATTTTAATTTCAGGCACGTAACGTAATTTAGCTAATCGAGCAATTTCAGCTTTTACTTTGTATTTGTTTTTTTCTAATATGGCAATAAATTCCATTGGAGTAATCTTGCCATTTAAAGTAGTCAAATATATTTTTGCATATTGCAAATCACTTGATACTTTTACTGAAGATACTGTTACCATTCCAGCAGAATGTTGTCTAGCAATTTCAGAAATTGGTTCGACAACTATTCGCTTAATAACACTTGCAACTTTTTCGGTTCTAATCGACAATTTAATTCAAGCCAATAAAGTTAAAAAAATTACTTTTTAATAGTTCGTTTAGTTTCAACTGTTTTGAAACATTCAATTATATCACCAACTTCAATGTCGTTAAATCCATCAAGCATTATACCACATTCAAATTTTTCACTTACATCTCTAGCATCGTCTTTTTCACGTTTTAAAGATTTTATTCCACCATTAAACACTGGCAATCCATCACGAAGCAATTTAACTTTATCATTTCTATGAATTTTACCAGTAAGAACATAACAGCCAGCAATATTACCAGTTTTACTAATTTTAAACACTTGTCTAACTTCAACTGTAGCTGTAACAACTTCTGAAATCTCAGGACGAAGCATGCCTTCAAGTGCCATTTGAATTTCATTAATACAGTCGTATATAATTTCATATTCTCTAATTTCAACATCTTCATCCATTGCTAATCTCTTAGCTTTAGGAGTAGGTGAAATATGGAAACCAACTATTATAGCACCAGAAGCACGAGCTAACATTACATCTGATTCAGTAATAGCTCCAACACCTTTATGTAAAATATTAATTCTTACTTCTTCATGAGAAAGTTTAATTAATGAATCCGCAAGTGCTTCAACTGAACCACTCACATCACCTTTTACAATTAAGAATAAGTCTTTAACACCACCAATTTTAATTTGCTCTGATATTTGATCCAAAGTAATATGTCTTATTTGACGAAGTTCTTGTTCACGTTTAAGTTGTTTTCTTTCATTAGCAATTACACGAGCTTCAGCATCATTTCTAACAACAACAAAACTATCACCAGCACTAGGCTGAGCATCAAATCCAATTACTCTCACTGGAGTTGATGGACCAGCAATTTCTACTTTGTTTCCTCTCTCATCAAACATTGCTCTTACTCTACCAGCAGAAGCACCTGCAACAAAAGCTTCACCAATATTCAAAGTACCTTTTTGAACAATAACTGTAGTTACTGTTCCCAATCCTTTGTCCATGTGTGATTCAATTACTGTACCACGAGCCATTCTATCTGAATTTGCTTTCAATTCTAAAAGTTCAGCTTCCAATAAAATTGCTTCTAATAATTTATCTACATTATTACCAAATTTTGCTGATATTTCAACTGATTGGTTTTTACCACCCCATTCTTCAACTAAAACATCATAATCAGTTAATTGTTGTTTTACTCTTTCTGGTTTAGCATCTGGTTTGTCTATTTTATTAATAGCTACAATTATAGGAACGCCTGCCGCTTTTGAGTGACTTATTGCTTCAATAGTTTGAGGCATTACATTATCATCAGCAGCAACTACAAGTACTACTATATCTGTTACTTGAGCCCCTCTTGCACGCATTGCAGTAAATGCTTCGTGGCCAGGAGTATCTAAGAAAGTAATTGATTTTTCACCAATTTCTACTTTATATGCACCAATATGTTGAGTTATACCACCAGATTCACCAGATACAACTTTTGTTTTTCTAATAAAATCCAAAAGTGAAGTTTTTCCATGATCTACGTGACCCATAATAGTTACAATTGGAGAACGTGGAGTTTTAATTTCATCTGAATCATCATCTTCTTCTATAAATTGAAGAGCTTTTTCATCTAAAAATTCTACTTCGAAACCATAGTCACTTGCTATAAGGGTTATTGTATCTTTATCAAGTCTTTGATTAATTGTTACCATTAATCCAAGTTGCAAACATTTCAAGATAATTTCACTTGCATTGATATTCATCAATCCAGCCAAATCACTTGTTGTAACAAATTCAGCAAGTTGCAAAGTAGAAGCTTCTCTTTCTCTTTCTTCTTGAATCTTTTGTTCTTTAACTTCTCTTACTTGACGTTTCTTTTGTTTAAGTTTTGCTTTGAAGCTTCCACCAACTGAATCATCCATGCCAGCTAAAGTTTCTTTGATTGCCTTGTCAATATCTTCAACGCTTATCTGTTCTCTAATAGAGCGTTTACGTTTTTTCTTTTTATCTAAAAGACTACCAGCTTTATCAGCATTTCCACCAGCAGTTGGAGGTCCTACTTTGCTTTTCTTTTTAATTTCATCAGCTATTTCTTTAGGAGTTTTAGTTGTAGTCCTTCTATCATCAAATCTACCTCTATTTTGGCTTTCTGGATTGACACTTATTTTACCAACTATTGTCAAACCTTTCAATGAAGGCTTTTCCCCAGGTTTTACTTCTAAAATATTTTTTCTTTTTCTTTTGTATTGAGCGCTATCATTAGGATCAACTGGTTTACCATCAGGAGTCCTGCCACCAGGTTGTCTTGTGTCATTGTTAGGTCTGTTTCCAAAAGGTCTTCCATCATTAGGTCTATTATTATTTGGTCTACCATCTGAAGGTTTTGCTTCATAAGGTTTTTTAGCTAACCCTAATCCTTGTGTACTTGTATATTGAGGTGGTCTAGGAGTATTCGAATCTCTATTTCTATTGAAATCCCTATTTCTATTGTCACCTTCTCTCACATTCCCACTTGGTTTCTCATTACCTCTATTATCGTTGCCTCTATTTTCATTCCCTCTGTTATCATTATCCTTGTATTCAGGTTTTGGTCTTGAATCTTTACTAAATCTTATATCATTTACTTGTCTTGGTGGTCTATTGTCCGGTCTATTGTCAGGTCTGTTATCGTTTCTATCTCTTCTTTGTAAAGGAACTGTTGGTGTATTGCCTCTGTTCCTATCATCTCTAGGAGGACGAGGTGTGTCTTTCGCCCTAAATTCTCTCTGAAGAGGAACGGCGCTATGTTTTTTAAATTGATTTAAATCAATTTTTTCACCAACTTTAGGTTCTACAATATCTACTTCAACAATTGGTTTCTTAACCACTTTGGGTTTTACTTCAACTTTTTTGGGAACTTTTTTAGTTTCTAGAATTTCAGTAGAAGCATCTTTTATTGGAATTACTTCATTTACTTCGGCAACTTTAGGTACTTGAATAACTTCTGGAATTACTTTAACTTCTTCAACTATTTCGGGTCGAATACTTTTTTTTATTGGCTCTGCAACTTTTACTTCAAAATTAAATTTAGGAGCAGATTCTTCTTTGTAATAATCTGAATTGTTGTCATTATTATCATCTATTTCTGTTTGCTTGATATCTTTGTGCTTTTGTATTTTAGTCCTTTGCACTTCAGCAGCTTTTTTTTCTTTTTTGAATTTATCATAAACCACATCAACCATATCTCCTGAAAGTTTGGTTGTAGGTTTGTTTTCAATATCAAAACCTTTAGATTGTAGATATTCTACAATAGTTTCTTTTCCAATATTGATATCAGAAGCAATTTTAAATAATCTAATTTCAGATGCCATAAGTAATTCGAGTGATTTTTTTTATATAAAAAACAGCAATTATAAGTTCTTAATTTTCTCTACCAAGTCAATGTTTTCTTTTTCTTCAAACTCTATTAAAATAATAGAGCGTAGTTCAAGCAATAATTCTTTTGTCATACCTACTACAGCTAATAATTTTTCTGGATCAAATTCTAGAAATTCTCTAGCAGTTTCAATACTCAATTCTTCCAAACCATCAAGCATATCTTGACCAAATTCATTTCTAAATTCTGTCAAATCAATATCTTCACCACCTTCTTTAATTAAGCTAAGTGAATAACCAGTTAATTTAGAAGCCAGTCTAACGTTTTGACCATTTCTACCAATTGCAAGTGAAACTTGATCTTCTGGAACTGTAACAGATGCACTTCTAATTTCAGTATTCAAAACTATATCTTTTACTTTTGCAGGTGAAAGGGCTTTTTTAATAAATTCAGCAATATTATCTGAATATTCTATCAAATCAATATTTTCATTGTTTAGTTCTCTTACAATAGAATGAATTCTAATACCTTTCATACCAACGCAAGCTCCAACTGGGTCAACTCTTTCGTCAAGAGAATAAACAGCAACCTTTGATCTTTCACCTGGGTCACGTGCTATTGACCTAATTTGAATTACTCCATCATAAATTTCTGGAATTTCAACTTCAAATAGTCTTGCTAAAAATTCATCTGAAGCTCTTGAAAGAATAATCTCAGGCTGTCCGCCTAATCCATTTCTTCTAACTTCTTTTATTATTGCTTTAATAGTCTGTGCTTTTTTAAATTTACCCGGCTCACTTGGTATTTGTTCTTCTCTAGGCAATCGCATTTCAGTTTTGTTATGCATTACCAAAATATCATTTCTACGCAATTGATAAATTTCACCTACAATTATTTCGCCAACTTTTGAATTATACTCATTGAAAATATTATCTTTTTCAATTTCTCTAATCCTTTGGTTCATATTTTGAGAAGCAAGTGAAACTAATCTTCTTCCAAAACTTTCAGCAATATTATCTAATGTTATTTCTTCAATAAAGTCTTCACCTATTTCTGTAGGTTCTTCACTATATCTATTAGCTTCTTCAAGACTAATTTCTAAAATTGAATCTTCAACTTCGGCTACTATTATACGCATCAAGTAAATCTCAATATCACCTTTTTCCATATTTACAATGATATCGAAATTAGCGTGTGCGCCATATTTCTTTCTTATTATCATAGACAATGTTTCTTCAATTACTCCTTGAAGCAAATCTTTATCTATGTTCTTATGTCTTGCCATTTCTACAAATGACTCAATGATAAGTTTTTTATCTACTTGGTGTTTTTTGGCTCTACGCTTTGCCATAGTTATCTTTTTTGAAATAATTATTACAAAAAAAGGGCTTTTTGAGCCCACTATCTTTCTTAGATTACAAAAATAGTAAAAAATAACTTAATATTACACATCAAACATTACTAATCTTTATATTTTTTTAGATTATATATCTTTTTCATAGTATTTTTGTAAATATATATCTTATTTATGGAGAAATTATGTCTTTTCAAGGTGTCGATTATTTTAATTTAGATGAACTTTATAATGAGATTTTGTTGAAACTGATGTTATGCCAAATATCGAACATCACTATATGGAAGGTACTTTCCCTATGGATATGATACCTAAAATGGGCGAAATTGGACTGTTTGGTGTTACTATTCCTGAAGAATATGGTGGAGCTGGTGCAAATTATACTGCTTATGGTTTGGCTATGCAAGAATTAGAAAGAGGGGATTCTGCGTTTCGTTCGTTTGCTTCTGTTCAAAATTCTTTAGTTATGTTCCCAATTTATACTTATGCTAGTGAAGAACAAAAGAAAAAATGGTTGCCTAAATTAGCCAGTGGGGAAGCAATCGGTTGTTTTGGACTAACTGAACCAGATTTTGGATCTAACCCTAGTGGTATGATTACAAATGCAAATAAAGTAGATGGGGGATACATACTAAATGGTGCTAAAATGTGGATTACAAATGGCACTCTTGCAGATGTTGGTGTTGTATGGGCAAAACTTGATGGCAAAATTACTGGATTTCTAATTGAAAAAGGTATGGAAGGATTTTCTGCTCCTGTAATGAAAGGCAAACATTCACTGAGAGCTTCTGTTACTTCTGAACTTATTTTTCAAGATGTATTTATCCCAGATGCAAATAGATTAGATGTTAATGGTTTGCGTGGACCTCTCTCTTGCCTTACTAATGCTCGATATGGCATTGCTTATGGAGTAATTGGTGCGGCTATGCAAGTATATGAATCTTCTGTTAATTATTCAAAATCTAGAATTCAATTTGGCAAACCTATTGGTGGATTTCAGTTAATTCAAGAAAAATTAGTTTGGATGCTTAATGAAATAACAAAAGCTCAATTAATTATGCAAAGACTTGGAAGACTTATGGATGAAAAAAGAGCAAGAAATGAACAAGTTTCTTTGGCAAAAAGAAATAATGTATGGATGGCTTTGGAATGTTGTAGACTTGCTAGAGAAATTCATGGTGCAAATGGAATATTAAGCGAATATCCTATTATGCGACATGCTAACAATCTTGAATCTGTAAAAACTTACGAAGGTACACACGATATTCATACTTTAATATTAGGTCAAGACATCACTGGCGAAAGTGCTTTTATGTAAGCAAATTCTGTCATTCCTACATATAGTCTTGAATCTAGTTTTCCTTCCCGTCATTCCTGACTTGTTCAGGAATCTAGCATTTATATTATTTGCCTCTTGCTAGAGGGGTGGCTGGCTCATAGCCAAACGGGGTGTTATATTCGCATTCGTAGAGACGCATGATTATGTGTCTCCCATACTTCAGTAGGGGCAATTCATGAATTGCCCCTACAAGACTGTCATTCCTCACACGATTGGTTTACTTGATACGGAATCCAGTCTTTATCTTCCGCTGGCAAAATTGCAACAGTATTTTTGAGATGTTCTATTCTTAAAGTGGGGTTCTTTTGATAGTTTTTGAGAATAAGAAAACCATTTTAAATGTCGTTTATAAAAATAAATGTCGTTTATAATTTAAATTTTATATTTTTATTAAATTTTGTATAAGTTTGAATTAAGAAAAATCGCTTAAATGATTTTAATATTTCAAATAAAGTTGCTCCAGCTATTTTAAATGGTATATTTGGAAAGTTTAGCTGGAGGTGGTTTTTTAAATTTTTTAATAACAATAATTTATAGGGAATTTGTAAAATGTTTAAACAAGCATTAAAAATAGGATTATCTTTCGTTTTTCTTTTAACTATTTTTTCAACACAAGCTAACTCACAAGTAAAGGTATTAACTTCTTTTGATTCATTAACGTGTCAAATAAATGGTTTCTGGTACAATCTTGCTTATGATCAGTTTCAAGTTAAATATCACAAGCCTGCTTATTTACCACCTTTATCGACTGATATGAACTATGAAACACTTTTAAGTTATATATTCTTGGATAGTCTTTTAAGAACTGTAGATTATAAAACACTAAATACTAATTATTTTACACGCTGGAGTGAAAATAAATTAAAAAATGATACTATTTTATCATTAATAAAATACATTTACAAAATTATAGATTATGATCCAATTAAATTTACACAATATGGTGATGCGGCAGATGGCAAATATTATAAAATGTCTGCTTCAAATTTCAAATCAAAAATAAGTCAATTGTATGATGCTTTAAATCATACTTTAAATAGTCCTGCAATGCTTTGTTTATTAAATGCAGATTATATATTAAGAGTGCATATAAATACAATAGATTCTTTACCAATGCTTAATTCTAAAGGCCAATTGAGAAATGGTTCTTTTCGCTTTAATGCTAATGCAACAGTCATAGATACTCTAAAAGGAAGAGTTTTTAAACAATGTTCTTATAATAATACTTCAATTCAAAAAGATAAAAACAATCAAACACAAGATATCTATTCAAATATTTGTTTTAGCTTTTGTACTGGTAACCAAACACGAGAGCCTTATTTGTTAGAAGAAAAGACTTATAGTGGTAAGAAAGATTTAACTTTCAAACAAGGGCAAGATGTTATAATTTTTCTAGAACACAGTGGTTATTTGCAAGATTATCAAAATGATTATTATAACTTAACTTTATATAAAGCTATTCCTATAATAAATGGACAAGCTAAAGATTTAAAGAAAACTTTCAGTAATTTTGAATTATTAAACTATTCTGATTGGAAAAATGCTTTTTTAGAAAAAGTTAATATGTTATTGACTGGAGGATATTAATAGTGAATAAAATATTATTTGCAATATTCTTTTTTGCTTGTTTTGCAAATTCATTACAAAGTCAAACTCCTTGCCTATTACCTATTGGTTGTGAAGATAAATTTTATCCTTACATGCTCTGTGAAGATGGTAATTATAAAGTTGATTGTACAAATCAGCCAAATGATGAAGTTAATATGAAACCTCTTAAAAACACAATAAATTGCACAAGTTATGATTTTGGTTCTTATACTCAAGTAGCTTTTATAAAATATGTAACTGAAACTGTAACTGATTGGTCACCAGTTGTTGGAACTGTTACTGATAAGAATGATCCTGATTATGGAAAGGAATATTATGGAATAGATAGTGGGGGCTATATTTTTGAAAAATTTAAAACTGGAGATCATAAAGAGACTAATCCTGTAAACATAGGTAATAATAGACTGATTTATGCATATGATGATGATCCTAATTCAGGGATTGTATTTGATATTAATAAAGTTGGAAGTTTATTTAATGAAGCTTTGCAAGAATGGAAAAACTTAAGTTGTGAGTTTAATGTAAATTGTTACCAAAGTAACAACGTTACCAATTGCTGTACAAATGTAAAATGGTCAGATGAAATTAGCGATTTTATTATTGATAATATAGATTACTCGGATAAGTCATCAGCTTTTAGCATTGCTAACGTAACTTCTGATTGTAAAAGATCTTGCACAGATTTAACTATATTTATAAATCAAACAATTAAATTTACTGGATATGGATATAATGGTAAAGATATTTATAATGACAGGTATTTTATTACAGATGATAATGGAGTTAAAAGACCAGGATGGGTTTCGATTAAAGCAATATTTTTGCATGAATTAGGTCATATTTTAGGTTTTGCTGATCAATATAATGGTACGGGTTTGTCATGTCCAAGTAATGGAAGCATTATGGGAGCTATAGATCATTCTTGGCTTTATATGGATAAAGACATTAATGATGATGATATATGTATGTACAAAAAACTATATTGTTGGTCCCCTTTGTTAGATGTTAATAATCAACAAGCAGTAGAACAAGGAGTTCAAATATTTCCTAATCCTACAAATACTGATATTTTAAACTTGCAGTTTAGTAACCCTGAATTTAAAAATATGTCATATCAAATTATTTCCCAAATAGGAGATGTAGTTTTGAAAGGAGATATTAAAGCAGAAGAAAATTTAAAAACAATAGAATTAAAAACTTTATCAAATGGTAACTATATTTTCATAATGAATTCAAATGGTACCCAAGAAAGCAAAAAGTTTGTAGTAAATAAATAAACATTATCTCAATAAGCCCATATTTGTTTAAATATGGGCTTATTTTAATTACCCTCACTTCTACAATCAGGTTCAATGCCTATTACGATGAATTTCAAGCCAAAAGGATCCAATACGTTATGTCCACCAAATTTGGTATTATAGCAAGTTTTTGAAGAAAGCACAAATTCCTAAAATTCCCTTATCACAATCGTGTGTTATTACAGACTTTAGTCTCCTATTGCGGTGGTGTCTGCCTATGACTGACAGAGGAGGTTCTTCCATAATCCCTTTGCAAACGGTTTGCAAACCATTTGCAAACAAATTCAAAATGGTTGGCAAGGTGTAAGTT
>JAPLFM010000253.1 GCA_026390675.1 Candidatus Kapaibacterium sp.
AGTACCAACTACTTTGATTGATGCAATTGCTAAAGCTGAGTGGACTACTGGAAATACTGACAATGTTACTTCTGTAGTTGGTGGGTCAAGACCTTATGAAGGAAATGGTTTTATTGTAACTGGAAAAGATGAATATACTTTTCTTTATAGAGTTTATGTAACTAATACAACAAAACAAGAACAAAAATTTTTACTTATTGAAACTTCTTATAAAAACAAAGTTTGGTCAGCTAACAAAATTTCTCAGTTGAATGGAGTTCCATTTATATTGAAATATGATGTTTCTACTGCCTTTCCAAAAAGATACGTTTTAGATAATGATGATAATGGAAACGAAGTTGAGCTTGCAATTACAAAAGATGGTCAGTATATTGTTGCAAAATATTTAGATTTTAATGTTAAGAGAGGGAACATAATACTTAGTCCTGCTCCTATGGTTATACAAGACAAAGGTACTCAATCAGCACCTAAATTTGTTGAAATTCCTTTAGACACTTTGAACACTACAGACATTATGTTAGCTTATAAAGCTGTTGGTTCAAATAGTTGGAATGCTCCAGTTTACGCTACAAATGATTTGAACTATCAAAAAGTTACAATGATGCCAGCAGTAGTACCTAGTATCAATCAAGTTCCACTTTTGTGGTTAGAAACTAACAAAATAACTGGTACTTCTACTGATGCTGCTAAAACTTATCCTGATATAGCTTTACAAATGATTTGTGATAATCGTTTGGATCAATCTATTCAATATTTAACAGCAGATGCTACTGCTGATAGAACAAGTGTAAATGATGAAAAACCAGCTGTTGCGTTTGGTTTCAGTTTAAATGCAGTTTATCCAAATCCAGTAACTAACGAAGCTGAAATTTCATTTAGCTTGGATAATGATGGATTAACTAAATTAGAAGTATTTAGCACAGTTGGTCAAAAAGTAGCAGTTTTAGTAAATGATGTAATTAGCTCTGGCTTGCATGCAGTTAATTTTAGCTCTAGTAGCTTAACTGCTGGTGTTTATTACTACACACTTACAGTAAATGGCAAATCAATTACTAAAGTATTAAACGTTATTAAGTAATTTATTACTTGATGTAAAACTTAAAAGCCTTGCAATTAATTTTTTGCAAGGCTTTTTTTTATGATTTGTTGTTTATACCATAATGCTTTCAAGAGTAGTAATATGAGGATGTCTCATAAGTCAAAAACAGACGATTTCGTCATTCAGAGCGAAGCGAAGAATCAAGTGTTGGTGCAGGTTCTGGATTCTTCACTACACTTTGTTCCATTCAGAATGACACTTATGAGACAGCCACTTCTGCTATTAGTAGAACAGTTCATTCTTGTCTGTTTGTCTTAAGTTAGGTATCAGAAACTAAAATTATCTTTTTACCCTAAAAGTATCAATTTCAATACTATATTTTCTGATTTTATTATGTAGTGTTTCTCTACTCACTCCAAGTTGGGCTGCTGCTTTGCTTACATTGCCAAATACTTTTTCTAATGTACTTTCAATTTTCTTTTTATCTACTTCTTCTATATCTTCTTTTAAAGTCCTATCATTATAATTAATTTCAATTACTTTGCTAACAGTAGCCGAACTAACTCCATTTTGCCTAAGCATTTTGTTTATATCTTTTACATCTATTTCATCAGATTTTGCAGTCTGTAAAGTAACTCTCAATACACTATACAGCTCTCTAATATTACCATACCATTGCTGTTCTTGAATAAAGTCCAAAGCTGATGGTGAAATGATTTTGCCATCATTATATTGTTCATTATGCAATTGGGTATAATAATTAACTATATCAGGAATATCTTCTTTTCTTTCTCTCAAAGGTGGAATGTTTATTTCACATTCTCTTAATCTGTGGTAAAGCTGTTCTCTAAATTTCCCCTCTCTCATAGCTGCTACCAAATCTTTATCAGTTGCTGATACAAATCTAATATCAACTATTTCTTGTTCTGTTGAACCAATTTTCCTTACTTTACGTTCTTCAATAGGTAGCAATAAGTTTGCTTGCAAATCAGAAGGCAAATCTCCTATTTCATCTAAAAAGAGAGTGCTTTTGTTCGCTCTTTGAAAGAGTCCAATTTTTGTTTCATTTGCTCCTGTGAAAGATCCCTTTACATGACCAAATAACTCACTTTGGAATATTTCTTTTGGTATGTTAGGTATATCTACTGTTATCATTTCAGATCTTGTTCTTTTACTAATTGAATGTATTGCTTGTGCTACTAATTTCTTACCTGTACCAGTTTCTCCAGTAATAAGAATATTCAAATCAGTTCTTCCAAATCTAATAATATTATCGCCAACTTCAAATAATTTTTTACTGTTACCTAAAATTCCACAACTTTCTAAAAATCTATGAATTACTTTAGTATCATCTTGTTCATTCACTTTCTCCATAGCACTATCTAAAACATTCTTTATCTTTTCTTTACTTACTATGCTCTTTTCAATAAAATTCATTGCACCAAGTCTGGTAGCACGAACCGCAGTTTCAATAGATCCTTTTCCTGAAATCATAATCACTGGAATTGAAGGGAATTTCTTTCTACTAAATTCCAAAATATCCAATCCAGTTAGTTTTTCATTTATTCCAAACTCAATATCTAAAAGCAAACATCCAATATGCTTATTGTTTTTTTCTAAAAAACTCATTGCATCATTAGGTGTATGAGAAGTGTGAGTTCTGTAACCCAAACTTCCAACTATTTCTGCAATGGTTGTGCAAAAATCAATATTATCATCAGCGATTAAAACTTGCATTATTGTCCTTTTAAAATTTCATCTTCTGGTAAAAGTAGCATATATTGAGTAAAAAGCAATCCAAACTCTTGATTTCTTGTATTCTTATCAAAGTAATTCGGATTCCAAAAAGCACGAAATACAGATTGAGTACTTGGATTTTCAACTATTAAAAATCTTGAAGTATCTGCAAAAACATTTAGAATTTGATTCTTCTTAATTGTCTTTTCTACATTGTTTTTATAAGTGCAATAAATACTATCATTTACATCAAGTATCTCAACTCCAGTAGTATCAAGAATATTATTTAATCTACAAATAGATCCATTACTTTTAATTACAAAACCATTTATTAACTTTTCTTTTTTAGTTAAGTAATTTCCCCATTTAATCAAAACACCTTTATTACTTTCTGTAACACAGACTGCTATTGGGTTAGGTTTTGATTGCTTTACAATTAACCCATTGCAAGCAACAAATAATACACTTAATAAAATAAAAGTAATTAATTTTAAACGCATTAAATTTTACCTGAATTAGATAATTCTAAAAACTCAGCAATTCTTGTTTTAGATTCTTCTTTTCCAAGTATAGCAATTGTTTCATACATACTTGCACCTACTGGTTTACCTGTAATCATCAATCTAATTGGGTTCATTATTTCACCAAATTTATATCCTTTTTCAGTTATAAATTCTTTTGTTATTGCTTCCATAGTGTCATGTTCTAAGTTTGAATCTAAAAGTTTATCCATAAGAGGTAAAACTTTTTCGGCAGTATCTGCTTTCCAATGTTTTGCATAATATTCTTTGTCATATATAGGCTTTTGAAACATGTAAGTTCCAAATTCAACTATATCTGCAACAAAATTTACTCTTTCTCTCAATAGTCCAATTACTTTAGCAGCATATTCTTTTCTTATGTTTTTAAAACCAGCTTCATCAAGTTTAATTAGTAAAGAATCTGCTAGTACCAATGGATCAATAGATCTTAGATACTGATTGTTCATCCAAAGTAATTTTGTCCTATCGAATATTGCTCCGCTTTTGTTTACTTTTTCTAGATTGAATCCAGATATCAGTTCTTCCATTGTGTAAATTTCTTGTTCACCACTTTGGTTCCAACCCAATAAAGCTACAAAATTAACAAAAGCATCTTTGAAGTAACCATTTGCTCTAAATTCTTCTACAGATACTGAACCATTTCGTTTTGAAAGTTTAGATTTGTCATCATTGAGTAGAAGAGGCAAGTGAGCAAATTTAGGAGCTTCCCAACCAAAAGCTTCATACAAAAGAATATGTTTAGGAGTAGATGGTAACCATTCCTCTCCACGAATGACATGGGTAATAGCCATCAAATGATCATCAACAACATTTGCCAAAAATTATATCATGAAATTTAACTTCTGCATTATGCTCAACTTTTAATCTCAGTACATAAGGAACACCTTCATCCATTAGCTTTTTAGTGCCAATTTCGCCAAGAGTAAATTCATTTCTCATTGTAGTACGGTCATATTTAGGAGCTACTCCTGCAGATTGCTGACGATTTCGCATTGCCTCAATTTCTTCAGCAGTATCAAAAGCTAAGTAAGCAGCCTTACTATCTAAAAGCTTTTTACCATACTCTTTATACAAATCAAATCTTTCTGATTGGATGTATGGTCCGTAATTTCCACCTTTTTCTGGACTTTCGTCAAACTCAATTCCTGCCCATCTCAAAGCATCTACCAAATTATCTTGTGCATTTTCCACAAATCTTGTTCTATCAGTATCTTCAATTCTCAATATGCAAGTACCACCATTGTGTTTGGCGAATAAATAATTATACAATGCTGTACGCAAGCCACCTACGTGCAAGTAGCCTGTTGGTGAGGGAGCAAATCGGACTCTTACTGACATTCAAATACCTTTTCTGAAAAATTCATTTTAAAATAGTTTATTTATTATAGTGCAATTTAATAAAATAGAAACGAAAAGGTAAGGTTGGAATTGGGTAAAAACGAAATTGAGTTGAAATTATATTGATTTTTTTGGCTGTATTTGAATAAGTGTGAATTTTTTTCAACACATTTAAATAATTTCATTCAAAAAAAAATAAGTTTTATAAATTGTTGATTGAAATATGAATCTAAATTTGTAATTTTAAAAAACATAAAATATTAAAATCAAATTTTATAAATCTTAATCAAGGTAGTCTAATGAAAACTAAATTCAACCCTTTGGCAATAATGATAATTCTAATAGTTTCAATAGTTTTATCATCTTGCAGTCATACAAAAGAAATCGTTGCATATCAATGTCCTATGAAATGCGAAAAAGAAAAAACTTATGAGCAAGCTGGCAAATGCCCTGTTTGCAAAATGTCTTTAAAAGGTATTGAAGCGAGCAAACACGATCACGATTAAAAATTTTTACTCTTTATTCAAATAATCTTGCACCATCGAAACTAATAATTTTTGATCTATTGGTTTCGATATGTAGTCTGTGCAACCTGCTTCTAAAAATTCTTCTTTGTCGCCTTTCATTGCATAAGCTGTCATTGCGATTATTGCAGTATCTTTATACTGTGGCATTTTCCTTAACTCACGAGTTACATAAAGTCCATTTAAACCACGTCCCAAATTTATATCAGTAATAATCAAATCATAATTCTTAGCTTTTGCTTTTTCAATTGCATCCAATGGCTTGCTCGAACTATCTACCACACATTTTCCTTTTAACAATAATTCAATCAATCTCAATGATGGATAATCATCTTCAACTACTAAAATATGTTTATTTGGTTTAAATACTTCTATATTCTCTACCTTGTCAATTGTTTCAATTACTTTTGGATTAACCCATTCAGTTTGGTTTATTGGAATTTTCACTGTGAAAGTTGTACCTTCGTTTATTTTACTTACAACACCAATACTACTGCCTAAAAGCTCAACATATTTTTTGGTTAATGAAAGCCCTAAGCCTGTGCCTTCAAAACTTCTATTATGACCTTCACTCACTTGTCTAAATTCATCAAAAATAACTTCAAGATTCTCTTGTTCTATTCCAATTCCAGTATCACTTACTTTTATTATAGCCCATTTAACTGTATTTCCTACTTTATACTCTTCAATTACAATTTCAAAATCAATTGAAATTCCACCAACATTTGTAAATTTAATTGCATTATTGATCAAATTACTAATAATACTTTGAATTGCTTGCCTATTTGAATTTATTATAAGTTGGTCAAAATATTTATTAAAAGTGATAGTAATATTTTTGCTATCTGCATTCACTTTGAAAAGCTGTATATTGTCATTAATAAGTTCTATTAAGTCCATTTCCTCCAAAATTATCTTAGCAACACCAGATTCGATTGTTGAAATATCCAAAATGAGATTTAGTGTCTCCATCAATCTTAGAGCACTTACATTTATAAAACTACTCATTTCTCTAATATCCTCAATATCATCTAAAGTAGAAATGAAATTTGAAAATCCTAAAATACCATTCATCGGAGTTCGCAGTTCGTGACTCATATTAGCTAGGAAACTTGATTTTAATTTACTTACTCTTTCTGCTTCCACTCTAGCATTTATCAAAGTTAATTCTGTTTCTTTTATAACTGATATATCTACCAAAGTTATTAAATTTACATTTTCATTATTATATTTAATGTTTTCTACAGACATAAGGCAATCTATAATTAAGCTATCAATTCTTTTTAATTTTATATCTATACTTTCTATTTTGCCAAAGTTCTTCATTAAATTTATTATTTCTTCTCTGTCATTAGGTTCAGCATAGAATTCAATTGATTTTCTTCCAATTAAATAATTTTTATCGGCTCCAATTAATTTTTCAAAACTTGAATTAACTAAAATTAGCTCTCCATCTGATATTCTTGATAGTACTATTGGTATAGGCGAAAACTCAATTATATCATTCAATGCTTTTTCACGTTCAATCAGAGCAAGTTGGATAATTTTCTTTTCTGTAATGTCATTTTGAAAACCTACAAAATGTGTTACTATTCCATCATTATTTTTAATTGTTGATATTCTTAAATAATTCCAAAAAGTGCTACCGTCTTTTCTATAGTTTAAAAGTTCTCCTTCAAATTCTCTTTTTTCTTTTATACTTTTTCTTAATTCATTTAATACTTCTTGGTTTGTTTCTGCACCTTGAATAATTCTGCAATTTTTCCCTATAATATCATCTTTTGTATATCCAGTTATTTGAGTAAATTTTTCATTTATATAAATTGTAGGATTATCAATTTGATTAGGATCTGTTATTATTATACCTTCTAATGAGTTGTCAACTACTTTTTTATGTAGAATCAATTCAGCTTCGGCTTTTAGTTTTTCTGTTACATCATTGAGCAATCCTAATATTGAATCTTCTCCATTATAAATAATGCTTTTTCTAAAAACTTCTACATCAATTATGTCACCATTTTTCTTTTGATGCTTCCAAACACCTGCGTTTTCTATTCCATCAGTTTTCTTAACAATTAGGTTTGTAACTTTATCAATATTTTCTTTTGGTCTAATGTCTAATATTGTTTTACCTATTATATCTTCTTTATTGTGTCCATATTTTTCTACGCTTGCTTGATTTATATCTTGAATAAGAAGAGTTTGTCTATTATAAACAACAAGAGGCATTGGGTTGTTCTCAAACAAAGTTTTGTATTTTTCTTCACTTTCTTTAAGCTTATTTCCAGCTTCTTTTTGCTCTGTAACATCTAAGTTTGTACCAATGATTTTTATAGGTTTCCCCTGCTTATCTCTCATTGTAACTACGTTACTTTCAATATATCGAATTGAATCATCATGTAATTTTATTCTAAATTCTACAAACATAGCTTCATTTGAATCTAATACTTTCTCAGTGTAATCAGTTATCAATTGTACATCTGTTTCAAATATCATTTTAAACCAATCATCAAAAATAAATTTTGATTTATCAACAATCTTGTAAATTTGGTACATAGTATCGTCCCAAATTGTTGCATTGGTTTGAACATCTCTTTCCCAAATACCAATTTTAGAAGCATTAGTTGCCAAATTAAGACGAGAAGTTGAATTAAAAAGTTCTTTGTTTTTTAAGGTCTGCTCAGTAACATCTTGAAATATACCAGTAAGTTTTATGGGCTTTCCATCAATCATAGTTACAATACAGGTAGTTCTTACATCTATTTTACTTCCTTTAGTAGTATAAGTTTCTAAATAAAGATCATAACCAATTCCTTCATTTATAGCTTTATCTAAGGCTGCAATTATAGTTTCTTTTGATTCTGGTAAGAAATATCCAACACCAGCATCAACAGTTGGGTTAAACTCTTCTGGTGAAGTTTCGTGAATCCTATATGTTTCAGCTGTCCAAAAAAGTTCACCACTTAATATATCTAATTCCCAACCACCTAATTTTGCAATCTTCTGGGATTCTTCTAATAAGATTTGATTTTGAATTAATTTCGATTTTTTTATTTTATCTTTAGTAATATCAACCATCATTCCATTAATTCTTTTAATACCATCTAATTCTATAATATTATTAACTCTTTCTTTTATCCAAACTATTCTTCCATCAGAGGCAATCATTCTATATGAAAATTCAAACTTTTCATTTTTAATTATGTTTTCTTTAAAAAATTTCAAAGCCCATTCATGATCATCTCAATGTAAATGATCTTCCCAAAATTTTGGATTAACTATCCATTCATTAGCTGAATATCCTAATATATTTTCAACTTGTTTGCTAATAAAAGTAAATTCAAAAGTTTCAAAATCAGCTTCCCACACAATACCATTTAGATTGTTGATTAAACTTTCA
>JAPLFM010000245.1:0-1846 GCA_026390675.1 Candidatus Kapaibacterium sp.
TCAAAGAGGATTTCCATTGTTTACAATTTGTATAGTTGGTATTTTTGGTGGGATGTTTTATTCTGGTAAGCCTTTTGGATACAAATATATAGCTTTAGGCGATATAATGGTATTTTTTTTAATGGGACCATTAATGGTAATTGGTTCATATTTTGCAATTTCAGGTGAATATAATAATAATGTGTTTTGGATTTCTGTACCTATAGGCTTTTTAGTTACAGCAATATTACATGCAAATAACACAAGGGATATTGCAGATGATAAAACTGCAAATATTCGAACATTAGCTATATTAATTGGATTACAAGCTTCAAAGGTTGAATATTACTTTTTAGTTTTAGGAGCTTACATTTTAATATTCTTAATGGTTTTTAATGGAACTCTTGAAATTTGGTCTCTAATTGTATTATTAAGTTTGCCACCAGCAATTTCAAATTTAAAAGACATTTCCAAAGCAGAAATTGGTAATCCTTCTATTATAGCTATGATGGACATTAAAACAGCACAACATCACATGCTTTTTGGATTATTACTAGCTGTATCTATAGTCATATCAAAGTTCTTTTAATTTTAAGGATAAAGTCTTCCAATTTTCCAATTTTCATTTTCAAAATTATAAGTAATTCTATCATGTAATCTGGAAGTTCTTCCTTGCCAAAATTCAAAGTAAGTTGGCTTTAATATATATCCACCCCAACTATCTGGAAGTGGAACATCTTCACCAAATTTTGAATTGTAATTACTAAATCTGGTTTCTATTTCTTCTCTTCCATTTGATTTGTGACTTTGCTTTGAAGCCCATGCTCCCACTCTACTTTCTCTTGGTCTTGAATCAAAGTACTCTTTGGAATCTTCAATACTTATTTTAAATACTTCGCCTTCTATTCTAATTTGTCTTTCAAGTTTGTCCCAAAAGAAAAGTAAACAAGCAAAAGGATTTTCATTTAAATTCATTCCTTTTTTACTTAAATAATTGGTAAAAAACACAAATCCATTTTCGTTAAACTCTTTTAAAAGCACAATTCTAGCACTTGGTTTCCCATCAAAAGAAGAAGTTGCTAATGTCATTGCATTAGGATCTGTAAAGTTAGAATCAATTGCCAAATCAAACCAATCCTTAAATTGTAAAAATGGGTTATCATTAACATTACTTTCGTTTAGTTCACTTTTTGAGTAATCTCGTCTTATATGACTATATTCGTTTTTCATTAAGTTTAAAAATTTGTTAAAAAATTCTATTTATTATGACGATTGAAAGTGGAAATTATATTAATTTTATGAATATATAAATGAAATAAATGAAATAACGATATGACTATTCAAAAAAAATTAATATATAGTTTAATAGAAAGATATGCAAAAGCTTGCGATGCTTCATTGTATCATTATCTTCCTGAAGCAGTATTATATGCAAATGATATAGAAGATATAAAACAGATAATCGAATTTGCAAGCCAAAACAACAAAAATATTACTTTTAGAGCTGCTGGTACTAGTTTGTCAGGACAAACTGTTTCTAATGGTATAATTGTAGATATTTCTAGAAGTTGGAAAAATTTCAAAGTCATAGAAAATGGTAAATATATAAAAAGTGAAGTTGGAGTAATAGGTAGTAAATTAAATTCCGAACTTATGAAATTTGGTAAAAGGTTTGGTCCAGATCCAGCTTCAATTAATTCAGCTATGATTGGAGGTATATTAGCTAATAATTCTAGTGGAATGTCATCTGGAATTGAAAGAAATCCTTATAATGCATTACATTCAATAAGATTCGTTTTATCAAGTGGAAACGAATTTGATACAGACTTAGATGATGATTATGATAGGTTTATTAATCAAGAAAAAG
>JAPLFM010000245.1:1904-4648 GCA_026390675.1 Candidatus Kapaibacterium sp.
AAATTTTTAACAAATACTAGAAATGAAATTTTAATAAAACCTCATTTGATAAGCAAAATACAATCTAAATATTCCCTTAAAAATACAATAGGATATGGTTTAAATTCTTTTGTTGATTTTTCTCATCCTTTAGATATTTTATCTCATTTACTAATTGGCTCAGAAGGAACACTTGGATTTATTTGTGATGCTACTTTTAAAACAGAAGAGTTACTACCTGAAAAATTCACTGGATTTTTACTTTTTTCTGATGTTTTTTGTACATGCAAAGCTATTGATATTTTAAAAAATATTGGTGCTGATGCTTTAGAAATAATGGATGGAAGATGTTTGTTTTCTGTAAATAATTTGAAAGATATCCCTGAATTTATAAAATCTTCAAAACTTAGTGATTATGGTTTACTTTTTCAATTCAGTCAAACTTCTAAAGAAGCATCAAATTCTAAACTAATAGAAGTTAGTAGAATTTGCAACGACTTAACCAACTTAATTGATTTTCAAATAACTGATAACATTATTGAGCAAAAAGTCTTATGGTCACTTAGAAAAGGACTTTTAGCAAGTTTAGGTGCATCAAGACCAAGAGGAACAAGTTTTATTTTAGAAGATGTAGCTGTAAGATTAAATGATTTGCCAAATGCAATTCAAGATTTAAAAATGTTACTTGACTTTTACAAATTTGATACTGGTATTTATGGTCATGGAATAGATGGTAATTTACATTTTATGTTAGCTGAGGATTTTAGTAAAAGTGAGAATATTGAAAAGTTTGATAATTTTCTTAAATCTTTAAGTGATTTGATAGTAAATAAATATGATGGATCATTAAAAGCTGAACACGGTACTGGTAGAAATATGGCACCATTTGTAGCGAAAGAATGGGGAAGTGAAATGTATGATATTATGAAGCAAATAAAAAGTAAAATTGATGTAAATAATATATTTAATTCTAATGTAGTTATTTCTGATGATGATAAAATAAATCTGAAAAACATTAAGTCATTGCCTTTAGTTTCTGAAAAAGTAGATAAGTGTATCGAATGTGGATTTTGTGAAAACTCTTGCCCTAGTAGAAATATAACCTTAACCCCTAGACAAAGGATTCAAATAGCTAGGGAGTTTAAAAGATTAGATGCAAACTCAAATGAATTTGAAACTCTTAAAAATGAGTATCAATATTATGGAATTGATACTTGCGCAAAAGATGGTGTTTGTTCAATTAACTGTCCTGTAAAAATAAATACTGCTGATTTGATAAAGGAGATAATGTTTGATAATAAATCAAAATTTGCAAATGTTCTAGCTGATAAAGTATCTGATAATTTAGTTGTTTTAGAATCGATAATGAAAACTGGAATTAGCATTGGTTCAAGTAAGTATGTAAATAGTATGACTAAGAACTTAAATAAAATAAATAAAGTAAAGTTACCAATTATAAATCATCAATTCAAACCTGTTAAAAATATATTTTCTCAAGCTATTAACCCAGATATATTATATGTTCCTGCTTGTACTTCTAGACTAATGGGTGGGGGAGAAGAAAGAGACTTAGTTAATCAACACATTTATGTTGCAGAACGAATAGGAATAAATTTAAAAATCCCAAATGAAATTTATGGAAAATGTTGCGGTCTATCTTTTTCATCAAAAGGATTTAAAAATCAATCAGAGAAAATCGAAAAAGATTTTATTGAATTTATTAAATCAGAAACTAATAATTCTGAAATTCCAGTTTTAATTGACTCGAGCTCTTGTTATTATCATCTACTTCAAAATAACAAAGAAATTAATTTATTAGATACATTAGGGTTAATTGAATTACATCTAGAAAAATTAAAGTTAGAATTTAAAAACATTCCTATTTTCAATTTCTTTCCAAATTGTTCAATAAAAGTAAATAATGATATTGACAAAATTTCAAGAATTATTAATTATTTATCACCACAATCAAAAATATTAGATATTCCTTATTGTTGTGGCTCTGCAGGTGATAAAGGAATTGTTTTTCCTGAAATTATTTCAAGTTCATTTAAAAATATAGATATTAGAGATTTTGAAAAAAACTGTTATAGTTCAAACATTTCTTGTGAACTAAGTATAAATACTTACTTAGGAACTAAATTAAAATCACTAATTTACATATTCTTGTAATAAAATTTAAATTTTATTCTTTAAATTTGTAATAATATTAACATCCAAATTAAGCCAAAATATGTCAGAAGAAATAGTTGAAGTAAAATTAAATTCCAAAAAAATACTTGTGGTCGATGATAACCCATTGAATTTAAAAGTATTAGACGAGCATTTCAGGACATTTGGTTTTCAAATTTTTGTATCTAAATCAGGAGCTGCAGCAATTGATATTTGCAAAACTGAATTGCCAGATATAGTTCTTTTGGATATAATGATGCCACATATGGATGGTTTCCAAGTAATTGATGAGCTCAAAAAAGATGAAACAACTTCAGAAATTCCTATTATATTTTTAACTGCTCGTACTCAAACCAATGATATTATTAAGGGATTTAACAAAGGTGCTGTCGATTATATAATGAAACCTTTTAATCCTGAAGAATTAACTGCTAGAGTGAATACACACCTTAAAATGAAAGAAATGATGGTGAGATTAGAAACTCAAAATAAAAAATTAATTGAATTAAATAATGAAAAAAATCATTTTTTAGGCATTGCTGCTCATGATATGAAGAATCCTATATTTAGTATTTCGATGCTAGCAAAATCAA
>JAPLFM010000245.1:4662-8283 GCA_026390675.1 Candidatus Kapaibacterium sp.
TACAAATGATATCATTACTACATCAGATAGAATGCTTTTATTGATTAAGGATTTGTTAGATATTAATGCAATTGAACAAGGTTTGATGAAATTTAACATAGAAAGTTTTGATTTATTAGAAAATTTATCGTCTATTTGTGATATATATACTCAAACTGCAAATTTAAAACAAATAAAGCTTCATTTTGATCCTAAAGATGATAGTTATATTATTCACTCAGATAGAAGAGCAATCACTCAGATTTTAGACAATCTGCTATCTAATGCTATTAAATTCTCTCCTTTTGGTAAAAATATTATATTAGAAATACTCGATTTTGAAAACAAAATTCAAATTAGTGTACTTGATGAAGGTCCCGGTATAAGTAGTGAAGATATGTTAAAATTATTTGGTAAGTTCACCAAATTATCTGCATTACCTACAGCTGATGAAAGTTCTACAGGGTTAGGTCTTTCCATTGCAAAACAATACGTAGAAGCATTATGTGGTAAAATCTGGTGTGAAAGTATATTAGGTCAAGGTGCCAAATTTATTTTTGAATTACCAAAATCTTAAGTTGTTTCTTTTTTAACAAAAATACTTCCTAGAATTTGATCATTAGCAGAATGATTTATAACTAAATTAACTGAGCTTTCAGTTAATTGTTTTCCTTTAGGAACTAGTTTTAGTCCACTATAAGTTATGATATCTCTAGTTAATGTCATTCCAGACTTTAAATCACTTAATCCAATAGCTATTTCATCTGGATTATAATTTTCTCTTGACTCTGTTCTAAGGTACTGATCTAATAAATAAGCAAATCTATGATCATAAAGTCTTTTGCCTTGACTTTGAATTGAATCAATTATTTCTTCTGAATTATGATGAGCTCTTATCATTTCTTCTTCAAAATCTAAAACTACTCTTATAAGTCTAGATTCAATCGGAATTTGCCATGATTGTAGTTTTTCTGGCATTCCACTACCATCTATATTTTCATATACATGTAAAAGAATTTCACCAACTTCTTTAAATTTATTTGATTTTGCAAAAATATTAAATGCTTTATAAGGAATTTGTCCCATTAATGGATTTGATAATGTTCCATTTATAAAGATGTGAGCTTTCACTAAATTGTCAGGTAAAACAAACCTTCCAATCGTACACATTTTAGAAGCAATTCTAAGTAAGTCTGTTCTAATTTCGTTTGAAGATTCAAAGTTATTAGCTATCCATCTAGTTGCGTGATTTACTTTTTGTAATAGAATTTTTGAGCCAGGGAATCTGAGTTCTGAAATATTTTGATAAATATCTAAGAACTCTTCCATAGAAACATTGTCAGCATCTTCAAAAGTACTTGTATTAGCATTTGATAATGCTGCAATAGCATTTTTAATGCAAAGAAAAATATCAGTTTCATTAAAATTTGAACTGATTAAATAATTTATTTTGTGTTCACTAACAAAAATCTTTTCAATTGAATCATTAGAAATTAATATCGTATAAGTTTGATTTTCATGTTGAATAAGTAAATCAAATACTTTTGCAGTAGCAAATTCACTATCAATAAAAACTATTTTAGGAACATCATTATCTACAACTAATTTAAATTCGCTATCATTATTAGCAGAAGTAATACGGGTATTAGAAAAATCAGAAGAAATGATTCTGCTAATTTTAGAAATCATATTTTCTTTATAAGAAAGAATTACTATATTTAAATCTAACATAATGCCTTATTATTAATTATTATCTACCTAATTTTGAGTCCATTATATCTTTTGTTTTTAATTGTTTTACCAAAAGAGTTACTCTTCTATTTCTTTCATCAAATGGATTTTCTTTAATCAAATGCTTTTGATCTGCAAATCCTTTCACTCCTTCTACCTGTCCACTCCATAATCCACTACTTGAAAGAGCTCTACGAGTGGCATTTGCTCTATCTGCAGAGAGTTCCCAATTAGAATATCCATTTTTATTTCCATAAGATTTAGAATCTGTATGGCCTTCTATCTCAATTGAGTTTGACAATTTACCAATTTCTTTTGCAAAAGTCAAAAGAATTTTTTTAGCATTAGGTAAAAGTTCACTACTACCAGATTTAAAAAACAAAGATTCCTTAGATTCAACAAATTCAATTTTTAATCCTTCATCAGTAAATTCAAACTGAATCGAGTTAATAAGTTCTTTTAAATCAGGATTATCGATACTAACTTGTTTTACAAGTTCTTTTAATACTTCAGAAGTTTCTTCTAATTTTTTTTGAGTTTGGATACTATCTTGTATAGCTTGTTTTGTAATTTCTTTTATAAGAGAATCTTGTTGAGCTTTATCAAGGGTTAAAAATTCTTCAGGTTTTTCACCATTACCATCCCCTTTTTCTTCACCAAGTTTTTTACCAGGAATGGGCTTCAAACCCATTTCAATAGGTACAGCAGTTTTACCTTCTACATATTTAAAAATACCAGGCGTATCAAAATAAGCAGAAACACTTTCTTTTACATCTGATGATGCAGCAAGAATCCACATAACAATAAAAAACGCCATCATTGCAGTTACAAAGTCAGCATAAGCAACTTTCCATGCACCACCATGGGCACCATGGCCACCCTTATTAATTTTCTTAATAATAATAGGTTGCTCAGTTGATTTTTTTCTTTCCTCATCAGCCATTTTTCTGTACCATTATTTCTTTATAGCGTCTTCTGCTTCTTTAAATGAAGGTCTTAGTTCAGGATTAATAGCTCTTCTTCCATATTCAATAGCTACTGCAGAAGGAGCACCTTTTGCAAAAGAAAGCAATGATGCTTTAATAGCAAGCATATACTTACTTTCTGTAAATTGAATTATTTCCAAATTTCTAGCTAATGGACCAAAAATACCATAAGAAAGTAATATCCCAAGGAATGTACCAACCAAAGCTGCTGCCACGCTAGCACCAACCACTTCTGCACCTTCATTAATAGCACCCATTGTAATAATTACACCTAATACCGCTGCAACAATACCAATACCTGGAAATGCATCAGCTACTGTATTTAATCCAGTTTGTGCAAAATGTTCTTCCTGATGTGCTGACTCTAAATCCAAATCCATTAATTCTTCCAAATCATGAGCAGGGACACCTCCACTTAAAATAATTTTAAGAGTGTCACTCATAAAAACTACAGCATGATGGTTATGTAAAAAAGAAGGATATTTGGAAATTATAGAACTCCCTTCAGGATTTTCAACATGAGGTTCCAAAGCAATTAGACCTTCTCTTTTTGCAAATTGGAACAATTCATATAACATTTTAATCAAATCTAAGTATGCTGCCTTATTAACTTTTGGACCAGATAATGTTTGAATTACTCCAGCAATAATAGCCTTTATAATATACATAGGATTGGCAACAACCATAGATCCAAATGCAACACCACCTAAAATAATAAACTCATTTATTTGAATTAATACACCAATTTGACCATGATGCATCATATACCCTGCTAACATACTACCTATTACAAGAACTATACCTATAATTACAAACATTTTAACTTCCTAAATCAAGTTATTTTTTATTAATTTTTTGAATAACACTACTTCTTTTAGGATCAATACTAATGGATTTAACATAAGCTTCATTAGCTTTATTAATT
>JAPLFM010000245.1:8342-16017 GCA_026390675.1 Candidatus Kapaibacterium sp.
AACTTCAGCACTTGCAAAACCAGCACTCAATGCTTTTAATGAAAATTCAAGAGCTACATCATAATTACTTAATTGAAAATGAATCCAAGAATAAGTATCTAAATAAGCTGAATTATTAGGTTCAGCACTAATAGCAATTTTACTCATTCTCTCTGCTTCTTCTAAATTTAAGTTCCTTTCAGATAAAGCATAAGCATAATTATTATTAACTAATGGATTATTTTCATCCAATTTTAAAGCATACTTATAACAATATTCAGTACTATCAAACTTACCTAAGTTATCATAAATCAAGCCAAGTTGAATCCAAACCTCTACAAAATTTGAATCTTTCTGAATACATTCATTGTAACAAATTAAGGCTTTTGGTATATTTTTAATTTCGAAGTAAGCTAATCCTAAATAGAATTGATATCTAAAGTCTTGCGGAAATTTTAATTTGTAATTATTTAAAATCTCTATTGCTAAAGAATCTTGCTTATTTTGAACATAAAAAATACCTATTTGCAATGGTAAATCGGACAAAGTATCACAAACCTTTAGTGATTGGTTAAAAAAAACATCTCTTTGACTATAATTATCCATTTTATTACTTAAATAACCAAAAAGCAGATTCAATTTCCAATCAAATACAAACCTATTATTAACTAACTTTAAAAAATCGACAATATATGGTTTAAATAAACTATCATTAATATTATAATAAGCTTCTGAAGAAAAACCATAAAATTGACTTAAATCTGCGTCATTGTAATTTGAATCTAAACTCTCAAAAAATCTATTTATTTTACTGTATTGTTTTAGTAAAAATCTATGTTCTAATAAACTCAAAGCAATATTAAAATCTTTAGGATTCAAATTATAAAGTTTTTCTAAAGTACTTTCATATTTAAGTTGATTATTTTTAACTTTATAGTTTTGTAAAACTTTTTTAAGAATATAAATGTCATCTCTTTCTTTCAAAAATTCTTCATATATTTCTGTTGCTTTATCTGGTTTTTGATATTCATATAGTTGAGCAAGCATTAACTTTCTAGTATATGTTGGTTCAACTTCAGTAATAAGTTCAAATATACGAATTGCATCATTGAACTGATTTTTAAAAAGATATATTTCACCTAATAAATCCAGAGAGGGTATAAATTTGGGTTTTAATTCTAATGAAATCAATAAATGTTCCATTGCCAAATCATATCTTTTTAATTCTTTATATGATTTTGCAAGAGCAAAATGAATTGCACAACTATTATCAAAACGCAATGCTTGCATAAAATCAATAGTTGATTCTGCATATTTACCCTGTTGTTGTAATGATGAGCCATCTATTACAAAACTTCTAGCCAAATCTTTAATGTTGTTAGTATCAACTATTAAAAGTCCAGTCTTAGTCTTTAAAAGTATATTCTCGTATGATTTTGTATCTATAGTTTGTTTACTACAAGAGTTTAAAGTTAACAAAGAAATGATTATAAAAGCAATTAGTTTTAGTTTTTGCATTAATATATTTTAAGAATTTAAAAAAAATACAATTATAAACTTAAAACGTTATAGTAAAATTATTATTGAAGATAATGTGAAGGGTATAAAAAAAAAGCTCTCAATATTTTGAGAGCTTTTAAAATTTAAGCTTTTTTCAACATAGCACGAATGCCAATTTTATCTACAGTTCTTAAAGCTCTTGCTGTTGCTTTTACTGTAATCCAAGTACCTGTAGTTGCATCCCAAATTCTCTTTTTTTGAAGATTTGGTAAAAATTTACGTTTAGTTTTGTTGTTTGCGTGTGATACATTATTGCCACTAAGTGGGCCTATACCAGTTAATTCACAAATTCGAGCCATTATTATATTCCAAATTAATTTTTATTTGATTACAAATTTAATAAATTTTTCAATAATATGCAATAATTTTTATTATATTACATTATTATTTTAAAACTTTTGTAATATTTATTTAAAAATTGAAAAAAATAATTATATATATTCTTTTATTGATTTTATTAAGTCCATTGCTAAAATCTCAATTTAGTCCAAATCTAGTCTCACCTTTAGATATTATAAATTATGATTTAACAAAGGATAGTTTGGACAATGCTACATTTAAAAAAATATTAAGAAAGAAAGAATTTTGGGAACCTAGAGTTTCAAAATCTGGGAAATTCTTAAATTCAGATATGTATAATGAAGAAATACAAAAATATAAAAACTCAAAAGAATCAAATCTACAAGCAAATCAAGAATGGAAAGCATTAGGTCCTAATGGAGCAGGGAGACTTAATTGTATTAGGTTTAATAATTCAAATTCAAATCAAATATGGGTAGGCTCAGCAACTTCAGGTATGTGGGTTTCTAATAACAAAGGTGAATTTTGGGAACAAGTTGATTTAGGGAATTACCCAGTTTTAGGTATTTCTGATATTGCATTTCCTGTTTCAAACCACAACTATATTTATGTTGCTACTGGTGATACTGATGGAGAAGGTGGATTTGGTGCATTTTCAATAGGTATTATGCTTTCTAAAGATAATGGTAAAACCTGGGAGTTTTTATATAAAACTACAAGAAATGAAAATAAATTATTAATTAGTAGATTAATTGTTAATCCTGAAAATGAAAATGAACTTTTCGCAGCTACAAATAAGGGATTGATGTATTTTAGCAATGGTAATATGAAATTACTTGATTCCAATGTTTATTTTAGAGATTTAGAAATGAAACCTGGTGATTTCAGTGTTCTATATGCTAACCGCATTACTAAAGATAATTCATTTATTTCAAAATCAATTAACAAGGGGTTAAGTTGGATAAATATTGATACTCTTGGTGGCTTTGCAAGAGCTCAAATTGCTACTACTTTTGCTAATCCTAATAAAGTAGTTGCTTTTATTTCAGATTCAATACAAAGAAAAGCTGTGGGAGTTTTAATTTCAAATGATGAAGGAATTTCTTGGGATTTACCTGTTTTATTAAAAACTACAATATCAACTTCTCAAGGACAATGTTTTTATAATATGGCTTTAGCAGTATCTCCTTATTTTGAAGATAATATTTTATTAGGATGTGTAAATAGTTATAAATTTAATAAAGATAGATTTCTGTTTGTATTTTCAGATGGTGGGCACGTTGATTTTCATGATATAACATTCAATCCACATTCTAATGAAGTATTCTTTGCAAATGATGGTGGAATTTATAAGTCAATTAACGGCTCAGATTCTTCTATCAATATTAGTAATAATTTAAATATTACTCAATTATATGGAATGAAAGCTCCTAAAGATAATGAAAATATTATTTATGCTGGTTCACAAGATAATGGTGGAATGAAGCTAATTGATAACAAATGGAAAGTAATTGATGGAGGTGATGTCTTGGATTATCAAATTGACAACTTAAATTCAAGTATTTATTATACATTTAATATTTACCATTCAGTTAATAGTAGCTTTAATAATTATCATAATATTTATATTAAGAAGTTTTCTCAAGGTCAAAGAGTAGTTTTCCCAAATAAAATTGTAAATGATACTGTGTTATATTTTGGAATAAATAGAATAATCAAAACATTAGATAATGGGCAATCTTTAACTAATGTAACCGATAGTATTGAAACAATTGTTAGTTTTGATATTGACAAACATGATATTAACAATATAATCATTGCTTGCAAAACTTCATTAAATGGAACAAAGATTTATCAATCTAATGATTATGGCAAAACTTTAGACGTTATATACGAGAATCCAAATCATATCCCCAATGCAATCAAATACTTAGATAGTAAACTAAATAAATTTGTTGTTACTTTTGGATACTCAGATTCATCTGCAAAAGTTTTAGAATTCGATCAGAACAAAATAAATAATGTAACTTTTAACCTACCTAATGTGTCTATTAACTGCATTGAACTTGACACAAATGGAAAAACTATTTTTATTGGTAGCGACATTGGTATTTTTTCAGCCAATTATAATCAATCAAACAGTTATAATTGGCAATTAGTAAATGGAAATATGCCAAATTTGATTGTTAAAAAATTGGAACTTCACAAGGGAAGTGGCAAACTAAGAGCAGCAACTTATGGAATGGGGGTATGGGAAACAAGTTTCTATAATTGCAATTTAGAAAAGCCAATATTAAATATAAAAGACTCTGTTTATTTTTGTGATAATAATTCAATTGAAGTATTTGTAACAAATTATAGTGATAAAAATTATTATAAGTGGAATTTTGGTGTTTTTGGAAAAAGTATAAAAGTAGATTATAATTTCTATAAATATTATTCGATTAATTCTCCTATTTATGTAACTGCTTTTTCAAATGAAACTGAATGTATTGCTTCAAGCGATTTTTTAACTTTAAAAAACAATGGTATTAGTGCTATTGGTATTATGGGACATATACCTAATATAATTTGTGAAAATGAAGTCAAGAAAGTTCAGATTAATACAGCTTCTAATTTAAAATATAAGTGTTTGTGGAGTACAGGAAGTATTGAAAAATTTATTGAAATTGATAAAGCTGGAAAATATAATGTTATCATTACAACTCTTCCTGATAATTGTACTAAAAAAATTGAATTTGAAATGTTTGATAATCTACTTATAGATAATCCTTTAATAACATTTGAAGATTATTTTTTAAAAATCATAAATGGTTTTGCTTCTCCATTGTGGTATTATAATGGGAAACCAATATATAGAACTTATCCTGATTCTGCTTCAACTCAAGATTATTACTTGCAATTTCTAGGAAACGGCTCATATTATTGTATAAGTTATGATAAAAATGGATGTAAGAAAAAATCTAATATTATTGAAGTAAATGTAAACGATATTATAATAAAACCAAATGAAGTTGATAATATATTAAAAGTTCAAAAGTTTTTTGACGAAAAGACAGACTTTAGCGTCAGTGTAATTGATATTTTAGGAAAGGAAGTTAATTTTGGTAATTTTACTTCTGATGGTTTGTTTGGAACTGAATTGAATGTAAGTAATCTTTCACATGGAAAATATACTGTTATTATTAAAAACAACAGTATCTTGTTTCAAAAAAGTTTTATAAAAAAATAGGTAATAAAAGTGTACAAAATAAATTCAAATAAATTTTTAACTATTTCAATTAGTCTGTTTTTAATATTTTTAAGTATTAAATCATTCTCACAAGCCCCAATATTTCATATAGTTAAAGATATATCAAATCCCACATTTCAAGATTATCAAAATGCATACAATGAATACTATTCAAATAAAAATATTGATACAATGAAAGGTTGGAAACGTTTTAGAAGACTTGAGAATTTTCTTCAAGATAGAATCTACAATTCTAAAATACCTGACTTAGCTAAAATTTTTGAAGAAGCTCAATACAATAGAATTCAATTTAATAAATCAAAAGTCAATCAAATTCAAAGTGTAAAATGGACTTCTTTAGGTCCTAATTCAAATCCAAGTGGGAACCAAACTGGAGTTGGAAGAGTAAATTGTATAAGGATTAATCCTAACAATGGCGATTTGTGGTTAGGTTCAGCAACTGGTGGTGCATATAAATCTACAAATAGTGGAGTCAATTGGTCAGAAGTTGCTAATTCTAGTTTTCTTTCAATGGGAATTTCAGATATTGCATTTTCATTATCAAATCCTAATGTAATATATATGGCTACTGGTGATTATGATGGAACTATCGGAACTGCAGGTAGTTATTATAGTATTGGGTTAATAAAATCTACTAATGCTGGAAATACTTGGCAGGCAACTAATTTGTATTATGAATTAAGTTCTTTATTTTCAATTAGTAAAGTTTATGTAAATCCTACTAATGAAAATTTAATAATTGTTATTTCATCTTCTGGAATAATCAAATCAACTGATGGTGGCATTACTTGGAAAAATACTCAGAACGGGAGCTTTGCTGATTTAGAACAAAAACCCGGAACTACGAATACTCTTTATGCATCTACTTTTTCGATTAATGGTGCTGGCGAAATTTATAAATCAATTGATGAAGGCTCTACTTGGATAAGAGTTGATAAAATAAATGACTGTGTTAGAATAAATTTAGCTGTAACTCCTGCTAATCCTAATAAAGTATTTGCTTTAGCTGGAAAATTATCTAATTCTGCTTTTCATTCAATTAGAGTGTCTTCAAATTCTGGTGATACATTTACTGAATTGACCAATCCAGACTTAAGTGGGAATTTAATGGGTTGGGAAGATGGCGGCGATAATAAAGGTCAATCTCCCTATGATCTCTCTTTTGCAATTAATCCATCAAATGAAAATGAAATGTATATTGGTGGTGTCAATATATGGAAATCAATCAATGGTGGTTATGCTTGGAGTTTGTTTACACATTGGTCAGGTGGTTATGGTAAAACTTATGTACATGCAGATGTTCATGATTTGATTTTTAATAAATCTGACGATTTGTATTCTGGGACTGATGGGGGAATAGATAATTATAAAAATTCAACTAAAGCTTGGACAAATTTAAATAAAGGATTGACAATCACCCAATACTATAAATTTGGTTTATCTAATGAACTTAATCCTAAAATTATTGCAGGTGCTCAAGATAATGGTACTACATTATTTAGTCTTGATAATTGGAAAAAAGTTGCTGGAGCTGATGGAATGGAAGCTGCGATTGACCAAAATGATCCATTAAAAATGTATAATTCAATTTATTATGGTAAATTATCAAAGTCAACTAATGGTGGTACAAATTTTAATACTATGCTTGATACTACGACTTTAAGAGTAACATATAAAACTCCAGAAGGATGTGGTTGGATTACTCCATTTGTAATAGACCCAATAGATTCCAAAATTTTGTATGCTGGGTATAATAATATTTGGAAAAACACAAATTATGGTGATAAAAATAGTTGGTCTAAGATTTCTAATTTTGGATACACTGGCAATAATATTATAAAAGGTATAGCAGTTGCAAAAAGTGATAATAAATCAATCTATTCTTTTAATATTAATGCAATCCATTATACTTCAGATGGTGGAGCAAATTGGAATATGATTTATGCTTCAAATTCTGCAATAACATATTTGGCGATTGATCCTAAAAATCCCAAAAGAATATTTATTACAAAGTCTGGTTTTAATTTAAAAGATAAAGTTTTTGAAATAGTGGGTTCTAAAGTAATTAATAGATCTGGGAATTTGCCAAATGTACCAATTAATACTATTGTTTACCAAGAGAACTCACCAGATAGAATTTATGTTGGTACAGATATAGGGGTTTACTATTCAGACTATAGCTCAAACAAATGGCTACCACTTGGTGACATGCCGTTTTTAATAATCAATGAATTAGAAATAAATACGAAAACCAACAAGCTATATGCAGCTACTTATGGTAAAGGTGTTTGGTTTACTGATTTAATTGATTTTAGCCAAACTCAACCAAAAGTAAATATTATTGGCAAACTCGAATTTTGCAAAGGCGATTCAGTAATTCTAGAATCAATAAGTGATTTTAGTGAGTATAATTGGTCTAATGGAGCTAAAACAAAAAGAATAGTAATTAAAGAAAGCACTGAAATTTATTTAGAAGTACCTAATTCAAGTAATCCAGAATATACATCTAAGTCTGAAGCTTTAATTATTAATGTTTTAGCTGTTGATTCTATTACAATTGGAATTGCCAATAACAAAAGCAAT
>JAPLFM010000159.1 GCA_026390675.1 Candidatus Kapaibacterium sp.
TAAAATATGCATTATGTTATTATTTCTAGGCATAGGAGGGTAATATATAGATTTAATAATTTCAAATTCTTGTCCTTTAATTTTAAAAACCAATAGTTTAATCGTTCCTCTAGTATTTTTTAATTTACCATTTTCTTTTCCAATTAGTTGTTCCTCTGTAAAATTTAAAAGTTTTGCAAATTCATCTATACGAGTTGAAGTTACATTTAAAGGGCCAACACAAATGAAGTACTGTTCTCCTTTTAAATTGCTTTTAATCAAACTTGTTAGCTTTTCTAAATTTACAGTTACTATATCGAGGATATTTGAAAAGAAATTTATTGTAATTGGTTCAGTAATTTCGATATCAGATAGAACAATATTATCAATTGGATTCTCTACTAAATGCAATTTTGTGTTAATATCTAAACTAGCTTTAAGGTAACTATTAGCTTTAGTAATTGCAGGTTTAGATGGCTCAATAAGAATGATTTTCTTTGGGTTATAAGGTTTTGTATTTTCTTTTAAATAGTCTAGCAAACATAAAGTTGCTAATCCTTGACCGCAACCCCAGTCAATTACCTGATATTTCCCTCCAAAAATTTCTTCTATATTAGTTAAAGTAGATAATGCTGAACGTATTTTTTCTTCGTGCATAATCCCATAAGCGGCTAAATAGCAATTTAACTCATCATCGGTATTCAATAAACCAACACCATGATTTATAAACGACCAAGGTTTTGATTTCTTTTCATTTGGCAATTTATCATAAGAAGTTTGAATAATTTTTTGTAATTCTGTCATTTATTAATTTACGTATTATGAATATTGGTACAGGTTGCCTTATAGTTACCGTTTACTCATTTATTTTCGAACACTCAAAATATTTTAATCCAAATTAATAAAAATATTTCATTTTTTACCTTTATTTAAGAATTAATCTAAATTAAAATAAATCCACTAATTAAAATAATTTAAAAAATCAAAGTTTTGCACAAAGTCAAACTCATTTCAACAAAACAAATTCCTTATCTAAATAAATTTTGTTAAGTTTGCTTAGTTGCAATTTATAAAATAAGAAAAGCTATGAAAAAAATTCTATTTTCAATAATTTTGTTCTCTTTCCTAATAGCAAATGCTGAAGATGAAGGAGTTAGTCAATATTTCAAAAAGCTAATGGAGAATGCTCACCCCACTCCTATTCTCGAAAGAAATCCTGACTTTGTGCCTCCCTATTTACTCCAAATGCCAGAAGTAAATGCAGGCTCTGAATTTGAAAATAGAAACACAGTAAATGAAACTAGTGAAACAAATGTACAAAATGAAAATTCAATAGCAATCAATCCCAAAAACCCCAAAAATCTTATAGCTTCGGCTGTAGATTATAGAGATAATTCATCTACTTGGGTGTATATTTCGAGTGATGGTGGCAAGACTTGGGAAAACAAAAATCTTGGCAAAGTAAAAAACCTTTGGCCTTCATCAAATGATCCATCAGTAGCTTTTGCACCAGATGGTACTGCATATTTAATGTATGGTGCTTTTAACAGCACAAAAGGTGAAAATGGAGTTTTCTTTGCTCGCTCTACCAACGAAGGCAAAACTTGGGAAGCTCATATTCCAGTAATTATTCATACTGGCACTCAAACTAAAGATTCAGCTTTTGAAGATAAGTATTATATTGAAGTAGATGATTCGCCAAAGTCGGCTTATTATAATAATCTTTATACTCCTTGGAAACGTGTAACAGCAAAAGATTCAGCCACTCAAATTGTAATTGCTCGCTCAACTGACAAAGGTACAACTTGGCAAACACCAATACCAGTTAGCCCAAGAAAAGCTGGCACTTCCGAGGATACAACCTATGGACAGAGCTTCCCCCTTACTACCACAGGTCCTAATGGTGAGCTTTATGTAGTTTGGAATGATGGAATAGTACACGGAGTAGGATTTGCAAAATCTCTTGATGGTGGTCTTACTTTTACTCAGCCTCGAATAATCAAAAATTATAATATATTTGGAACTACTAAACTATTAGCTTCACAAGGTGGGTATAGACATACTCTCAAAGGAGTAGTGAGAGCTGAAACTTATCCTGTTATTCAATGCGATTGGACTCAAGGAAAAAATAGTGGCAATTTATATCTGACTTGGGCTGGTGATTCCATTCCAAATATTTATTTCTCTAAGTCCACCGACAAAGGAGAAACTTGGTCACAAGCTAAGATTATTCATTCTACAACAAAAGGTGATCAGTTTTGGCAATGGCTCTCTATTGACCCAACTAATGGTGAACTTGCAGTAATGTATATGGACTCTCGTGATGATGACAATAATTTGCAAGTAGAATGTTATGTTTCTTACTCGCAAGATGCTGGTGAAACTTGGATAGATAGAAAAGTATCAGACACATGGACTGATATTAGAAAGAATCCATTTAGTGGAAATTCTTTTTCTGGAGATTATAGCGGCTGTACTTTTTATAATGGGACTATTTATCCATCTTGGTTTGATACTCGTAATGTAAGCCCTCAAACTTCAACAGATGATGATGTTTACACAGCAATAGTAAATACAAAAGCTCCAAATGCACCAAAAAACTTTGTTGTTGCTATTAATCCAGAAATGCCTGATAGGTTAAATTTATCTTGGGAACCAGATTACCAAAGTACATTTGGCAAAACTCTTTCAGCTAGTGAAATATCTTTTGAAATTTACAGAAATAATATGTTTTCACGTACATTTACTGGTAATATAAAAGGATATATAGATTCTAATCTTACTCCATTTACAAGATATGATTATAGTATAAAAGCAGTGAATAATACTGATTCCAGTGTGGCAGTAAAATCATTTAGCTTCTCTGGGGGTGCAAAACAGCCAGATAGCCCTGTAATTGTGACTTCAAATGGAACTGCACTTGATAATAATTTGAGAATTAACATCAAGATACCAAGCTTTAGAGCTGATAAAACTACTCCTTTGAGTAATATTAAAGAATTAAAAATATTTGGGTATGAAGGTAAAACATTAATTGGAACATTACCACTTTCACAATCTGATACAGGTAAAAGCAGAACTTTTGAAGTATTGGTGCAAGATTCTGGCTACCATAAAATTAGAGCAGTAATAACAAGCTCTGCATTGAATCAACCAGATCAAGTAAGTGATACAAGCAATCAAATGATAGCTTTTGCTGGAAAAGTTTCAGAGAAATATTTCAATTATGTATCTTTTGAAGAAACTAAACTTCCACGATTTTATATAGGTGGTAATTGGCAAGCTACTTCTGAAATTGCTTTTGATGG
The DNA here is from genome assembly GCA_026390675.1 of Candidatus Kapaibacterium sp. Taxonomy (GTDB): domain Bacteria; phylum Bacteroidota; class Ignavibacteria; order Kapaibacteriales; family UBA2268; genus JAPLFM01. Next base: position 3,288 of record JAPLFM010000159.1, read on the forward strand.
GAAAAATTCATTTACTGAGTCACCTAATATCGACTATAAAAACAATCAGTCTGATACATTGATGATTTACCCATTCATTATAGATAATAATCAGATTTCTTATTTAGATTTTTATCATATTGCTGAAGTTGAAAAGAAAGACACTTGTTATGTTGAAGCATCTTATGACAATATGCAAACTTGGAATACTTTAGCTATTTATGATAAAAACAATTATATAGAATGGCAAGATAAAAAATTAAACCCAGAAGATTGGAAACACGAATCACTGATATTGAATAATAGAAAATCTGGTAAAGATACAGTTTTTGTTAGATTTAGATTTCAAGCTGATTTCTTCAAAACAAACTTAGGATGGTATATTGACAAAATCTACCCATCTTATGCAAATAGTGTTGAGGATTTTGTTTCAAATTCAGTATCAATATATCCCAATCCAGCAAAAGAATTTTTGAATATTAATTTCGATAATACCAATAATATGATAAACTCATTTTCTATTTCAAATTCTTTAGGTGAAAAATTAATAGTTGAAAATAATTTCTTAAAACAAGTAGATATTAGCAAATTAAATACTGGTATTTACTTTGTTAAATTTAAGCTGAACAATGGAAGTGAACAAATCAAACAATTTATAGTTATCAAATAGTTTCAACTTAATTAAATACATTGTTGGAAAACCTATATCTAAATAGTTTGTAAGTGATTTAAGTAATGTATATCTTTGTAGAAATGCTTTAAAATTTTTATTTAAAACTTACAAATTTGGATTTGATTTGAAGAACCTAATATTAATCATAGTAATACTTTCATTAAGTATAGCTATTTCATTTGGCAAAGTGAAATCTAAAACATCAAAAATAGTAAAAGTTGATGACAAGTTTTCATATTCTATTATCAATTCAAGTGGCGGCAGTTTTGGTTATGATATATTGTCTAGTGGAAAAGTAATGATTCATCAAGAAAATATTCCAGCAGTACCAGGCAATCAAGGATTTAAAGAAAAAAAACACGCTGAAGCTGTTGCAAAGTTTGTTATTTACAAGCTCAAAAATAACATTATGCCTCCTAGTGTTACTCCTTCTGAAATAGATAGTTTAAAAGCAATTAAATAGTTAATTTAAAATTTAATATTACTAAAAAAAGATAATTGGATAATTTTTTCAAAATAAAAAACAGAGAATTAAGCGAAAGAGAGCAGGAAATTCTGCGCTCAATTATTAATTTATATATCTTAAAAGCATCGCCTGTAGGGTCTCGTTCACTTTCAAAATATTTGGAAGACAAACTAAACCTAAGTGCTGCATCTTTACGTAATATTATGTCTGATCTTGAAGAAATGGATTATATCTCTCATCCTCATACTTCTGCTGGTAGAATACCTACTGACAAAGGCTATCGATTCTATGTTGATTCACTTTCAAATTTCAATTCTTCTGAAAATGATATCATAACAATCAATCAATCTATTATAATTGAAGGAAATGACAATGATCAAATTTTCAAGGAAGCTACCAAAGTATTAGGTGCATTATCGCAATATCTTAGTGTTATAAAGATACCTCAGATTTTAGATATAAAAGTACAAAAGATGCAACTTATATCACTTGCATCTACTAGACTTTTGGTTGTTTTAGCTTTAGATTCTAATATTGTGAGAACAGTTACACTTGAAGCTGATTTTGAGTTTAATACAAAATATTTAGATAAAATATCAAATTATATAAATGAAAGAGTTTCTGGTAAATCACTAAGATTTTTAAGAGAAAATTTTGCTGAATTAGTTAGTGAAATGGGGTATAGAGAATACCCATTGATTAGACTCTTTGTTGATTCAGTTGACAAAATTTTTGATACTGCTCAAGACAAAGATAAAATTGTAACTTCTGGAACTCAAAATCTAATTAATCATCCCGAATTTGATGTGCTGAGTAAAGTAAAATCAGTTATTGAATTAGTTGAAAATGAAGATATTATTGTTCATTTGTTAGATAATTTTGGTGAAATTAATAATGGTATCAAAGTTATGATAGGTAGCGAAATGGATAATACAATAATGGACGATTATTCAATAATTTTATCATCTTATAGCCTTGGCAATGCAATTGGAACTATTGGAGTAATTGGACCTAAAAGAATGAATTACTCTAGAATGATTAATCTTGTTCAAGGAGTTTCTTCTATTATTTCAACTCAACAAAAAAATTAAGTCTTTTAATAATATGGCTGAAATATCCCAAAACATTGCCAAAGCTATTGAATTATTAAACAATGATGAATTAGTTGCAATACCTACTGAAACTGTCTATGGCTTGGCAGGCAAAGCTATAAGTGATGATGCACTTTTGAAGATATTTGCTGTAAAAAATAGACCAAAGTTCAATCCTCTGATTTTACATTTAAGTAGTTTGGAAAGAGCCAAACAATATGTTGAATATATTCCAGATTTAGCCTACAAATTAGCTGAACAATTTATACCTGGACCTATCACTTTTTTATTACAAAAAAGTGCTAAAGTACCTGATTTGGTAACAGCAGGAAGCGATTTGGTGGCTGTAAGAGTTCCCAATCATACTTTAACTTTAGAACTATTAAATAAGCTTGATTTCCCAATATGTGCACCAAGTGCAAACCCATTTGAATATATTAGCCCAACATCTGCTGAACACGTCAATAATCAATTAGGTGAAAAAATAAAATTGATTTTAGATGGTGGAGAGTGTAAAGTAGGGATAGAATCAACTATTATTTCTTTGGTTGACAAACCAACTATTTACAGAAAAGGTGGAGTTTCAATAGAGCAAATAGAAGAAGTCATAGGTAAAGTGGAAATACATAAATTTATTGATGAAAATCCTGTTTCACCCGGCAATCTTAAGAGCCATTACTCCCCCAATATTCCTTCTTTATTAGGTAATATTGATGAACTTGCAAAAGACTTTGTTGGGAAGAGAATAGGAATACTAAATTTTAATAAAATAAATCAGAAATTTGATCCAAAAAATCAATTAGTTTTGGCATTGGATAGTAGTCTTGAAACAGCAGCCAAAAATCTATTCAAATATTTGAGAGAATTAGACAATTTTGATGTAGATGTAATATTGCTTGAAGAAGTTCCCAATATTGGCTTGGGACTATCTATCAATGATAGACTAAAAAGAGCAGCTAAAAATACTTAGGTGAGTTTGTTTATAGCTTTATATAGTCTGCTTTTTTTATTCGTCTATTTTTTCAGCCAAATTCCAAAGAGTTTCTGCGTAATTATTGTCTCCTAAGTCAAAACAGTTGTCGCTACTTTCTTTAATGCTTTTACCATTAATTATGAATGTACGTTTTGTTCCATCTTTAAAAGTTACATTTATCGAAAATATATAAGCGTATTTGCAAGGTCCTTTTGGTTTCGCATTATTCCATTTATCTATAAAAACTTCTGCTTGCTCATTTGTCAATCGTTTAATTTCAGTATGATTGAAGTTTTCTTGTCTGTAGGTATTACGAATTTCAATAAAGTCAACTGTTGTCAAATCGATAATTTTTTTGTCGTCAAAAAATTTTGTATAATCGCAAGCAGTTATGATTATTGTAATAAATAATGCTATTATAATTGTTAGTTGTCTCATTTTGTCATCTTTAAAATGCCCTATAACTTTTAAATTTACGCAATGTGTGAATATTTATTGTATAGATAATATTTAATTTATTTTCGTTATTATAGCCCACGGTTTAAACCGTGGGCTATGTTCCAATTATGGATGTAATAACGGATTTATCCATTTCCCTCTATAATTTTTATTGCTTCATCTGTTATGTTGAAACGGTTTTTTTTTGTTATTCATTATTATAGCCCACGGTTTAAATCGTGTGCTATGTTCTTCTTTCTCAAAATCCAAATCTTATATTTCAACCTTTTACAATTTACTTATGTATTAATTTCTCCCTCCCCGATTTTAACTTGTTAAAATCTTTGGTGGAGGGTTGAGGTGGGGTTCTTAATTTTATGCTTTTTGAAAAACAAAAGTCAAATATACCCTGAAATAAATTCAGGGTGACAAGAATAAAGACAGAAAAATGACAAAAAAACATGAAAAAACGCAAAATGACTGCAAAAATTAAAATGGTTTTATTTATAGAATTTTGAAAATAAAAAGAAGTGTAAAAAAAATACCGCCTAAATTTGGCAAAAAACGAACTTTGGAAAACTTATTTGGAAAATTTTTCCAAAAACTGACTTTTGCTATGGTTCTTTTTAAAATGTTTTATTTGTTTTGAATTAAACTCTAGATATCAAAAGATTTGTAAATTAGTTCATTTCAACTAAAATATTGTTAATTACATTAATATTTATTAATCTTCTTTTATAATTAAAATTCTAAAAAAATTATTTAAATTGCATTTCAATATTTTGAAATTTTGAAAAAACTTATTTATTATTGGATTTATTATGAACAGTGAAAAAGTAGCCATAACAATGGCACGTGGTGATGGAATTGGTCCAGAAATTATGGATGCAACTCTTAGAATTATCGAGGCAGCTGGTGCAAATATAGCTGTAGAGGAAATTGAAATTGGTGAGAAAGTTTACTTGCGTGGTATTTCTTCTGGTATTGAAGAATCATCGTGGGAGTCGTTGCTAAGAACAAAAGTATTCCTTAAATCTCCTATTACAACTCCTCAAGGTGGTGGTTTCAAAAGTTTAAACGTAACAGTTAGAAAAACTTTAGGCCTTTATGCTAATATCCGCCCTACTATAAGTTACTATCCTTATGTGTCAACTAAACACCCTGTAATGGATGTTGTTATTGTAAGAGAGAATGAAGAAGATTTATATGCAGGAATTGAGCACAGACAAACAGATGAAGTTTACCAAACTTTAAAATTAATTAGCCGTCCTGGAACTGAAAAAATCGTTCGTTATGCTTTTGAATATGCAAAACAATATGGTCGCAAGAAAGTAACTTGCTTCACTAAAGATAACATTATGAAAATGACAGATGGTCTTTTCCATAAAGTTTTTGATGAAATTGCTGTTGAATACCCAGATATCGAAAATGAACATTGGATTGTAGATATAGGAGCTGCAAAGCTTGCTGACACACCAGAAGCTTTTGATGTAATTGTATTACCAAATCTTTATGGTGATATTTTATCTGACGTAGCTGCCCAAATTGCAGGATCAGTTGGTCTTGCAGGTTCATCTAATATTGGAGACCATGGAGCAATGTTTGAAGCAATTCATGGTTCTGCACCACGTAGAGCTGGTATGAATATGGCTAACCCTTCTGGTTTACTTTTGGGCGCAGTTATGATGCTTAACCATATTGGTCAATCTGATGTAGCTGAAAAAGTTCATAATGCTTGGCTACGCACTTTAGAAGATGGTGTTCATACATATGACATATTTAAAGAGGGAACTAGTAAAGAGAAAGTAGGTACTAAAGAATTCGCTCAAGCTATTATTGCTAGAATTGGTCAAAAACCTGTTCATCTTAAGCCAGTAGTCTATACTTCAAAAGACAGACAAGAAATCAAATCTTGGCCTTTGGTTCGTCGTACATACAAAAAACAGACGATAGGTGTTGATGTCTTTGTAATGTGGAAAGGGACTCCAGATGAACTTGGGGCAAAAATTGATAAATTTGGAAACGATCACTATAGCTTCAGAGTTATATCTAATCGTGGACAAAAAGTTTATCCTAATGGCAGACCTGAAACCTTCACAACTGATCACTCACGTTGCCGATTTTTAGTGAATGAAAGCCATTCAAATCCAGAAATGAGTCACAACGAAATTATTGAAATTTTACAAAAGTTTACAAATGCTGGAATTGACTTTATCAAAATCGAAAACTTATGTACTTTTGATGGAGAAAAAGGATTTACTGTAATTCAAGGTGAATAATTTAAAAACTTAATGTTTTTTTAAAGACTTTCTCAATTTTGGGAAAGTTTTTTTTTTGTATTTTAGTTTACTGATAAAATTTAGAAATAATAAATAGTTATATAATGTTTTTTAATTTGATTTGTCTATCAATTAATAAATTTGTAAAATATAAGATAAAATTTAAAATGAATGCTTTTGAAAAGTTAATTACAGCTTCTGAAAAAAACAAAACACTATTATGTGTTGGTCTTGATACTGATATAGATAAAATCCCTTCTCAATTTAAAGGAAGTTTAAATGGTATTTTAGATTTTAATAAAGCAATTATAGATGCTACTAGTGATTTAGTGAATTCATACAAACTTAATTTTGCTTTTTATGAACAATATGGTATTGAAGGTATGGAAATATTAAAAAAGACTATTGAACATATACCAAATCATATTTTGAAAATAGCTGATGCAAAAAGAGGTGATATAGGTAACACATCAAGATCTTATGCTAAAGCTGCTTTTGAAGCTTTTGCTTGTGATGCAATTACAGTTAGCCCTTATATGGGTGAAGATTCTATAAAACCATTTTTGGAATACAAAGATAAATTAACTTTTGTGTTATGTCTTACATCCAATGAAGGCTCTAATGATTTTCAAAGACTTTCATCAAATGGCAAATCGCTTTACATTAGTGTTATGGAAAAAACAATGAAATGGGGAAGTAAAGAACAAGTAGGGTATGTTGTAGGAGCTACTCATCCTAATGATCTTAAAGAATTAAGGGAAATTGCGCCTGAAAATCCTTTTCTAATACCAGGTATTGGAGCTCAGGGTGGCGACTTAGAGGCAACTTTGAAAGCAAATAACAATGCACCTGCAATGATTAATGCTTCACGAGCTGTAATCTATGCAAGTTCAGGTTTGGATTTTGCTGAAAAAGCTAGGCAAAAAGCAATTGAATATCAAATGTCAATGTAAAACTTTAGTGTTCAGGAATTATAGTTCAAAACCAACAATAGTTACATCATCTCTTTGTTCTGTATTTAATTTATGTTCTTTGAATTGATTAATTAGAGCTTCTTTTTGACTACTTAAATCTAAGTTGTTAATTGAAAGTAAAATCTGTTTTAATTTTTTTGTACTTAATTTTTTACCAAATTCGTTACTTTGATCGGCATAACCATCAGTAGTTAAGTAAAAGAAGGTTTTATCTGTTATTGAAATTGAATGACTTTCAAATTCGTTTGTGTTTCTACTTTTTCCTCCAATTGATTTTCTTGTACCTTTTATTTCATTCAATTCGTTATTTGAAACATAATAAAGAGGTCTATTTGCACCACAAAAATCAACTTTATTATCAGATTTATTGATTGATATTAAACAAATATCCATACCATCTCTAAGTTCAGAAGTTTCTAAATCAAGATTAGAGTTACTCAAGGCAAAATTAAAAGTATTATTTAAATAATCCATAATTTCATTTACTTTGTAATTCCCAAGTTGAATAGCTTCATTCAAAATCATTGCACCAATCATTGATAGCATAGAACCGGGAACTCCATGACCAGTACAATCAACCACTGCTAAGTATATTTTGTCTTTTGTTTCATTAAACCAATAAAAATCTCCTGAGATAATATCTTTTGGTTTGAATAAGATAAAGAAATTATTAATTGATGCCTTAATTGTACTCTCAAATGGCAATATTGCATTTTGAATTTTTTCTGCATATCTAATTGAACTTAAAATTTCTTCATTTTTTTCGCTAACTTCAATATTTTGTTTTTCAATTTGATTGTTTTTGTTTTCTAACTCAACATTTGATTTCTTTTTGATTTGAAATCTAGTAAAAATAAAAAATGCTAATAATGAAATAAGTATTATCCCTGCAATAGAGAAATAAATTGTTAAGCTTTTATTTTTTAATTCAACTTTTTGGTTGTCATCACTCAATTTAAGAAGTTGAATTTCTTTGTCTTTTTTATCTTCTTTGTATCTGAAATCCAACTGAGTCATTTTTAAATTGCTTTCAATATTATAAATAGAATCTCTAATAGCAAAGTGTTCCCTTAGATTTATCAGTGCTTCTTTGTGATTTCCTTTAATTTCATTAAGAATATGCATATCATAGAGTGTTGTTTTTAAAATATTTTTTGCACCAATTTCTCTTGATAGTTTTATACTTCTCGTCAAAAATTCTTCACTTTTATTGATATTGTTTAATTTTAAATAAATGTTATAAATTAAAATATTTGCCAAAACATATAGATAAATTAAAAAATTTAGAAAAACTAGAAATATCTGGAGCACAATGCTTAAAATGTATACCAAAAAGTTTGTGCAATTTAAGACATTTAGATACATTACAAATATGTGCAAAATCAGAATTTAAAATGGTTATTCATTGATTGATTTATTTTTAAAGATCTTTGATAATATTTTAAAGCTTCAATATATAACTGTTTACTGAAATAAACTAATCCGATATTTGATAAGTTATTTGAGATGCCATTTTGATTGTTTATTTTTTCGTTAATATCAAGAGCTTTGTTATGGTAAGAAAGTGACATTTCATAATTATTCTGTTGGTAATAAGCATTTCCAATATTCCCATAATTAGATGCTATACCCTTTGAATAATTAATACTTTCATTTAATTTTAAGGCTCTAAAGTAATATTCCAATGCTTTTGGATAATTACTTTGAGAAAAGTTAATTATTCCGTAAGCATTGTAAGCAGCAGCTTCGCCTTTTATAGATTTAATTTTTTTTGATAAATTTATACAAGAGTCAGCATAATATGTTGCTACAATTGGGTTGCTTGATGCAAACTCAAAAGCTAAATCTCTAAAAATCAAAACTTTATTTGAATCTTGATCTGAAGATTTCAAACTTAATTTCAATCTGTTAATTTCTTCATTTTCAGCTGAAAAAATCAGAACAAAACTCAATAAAAAAGTGAAAATTATTTTCATAATACAAACATTTTGTAATCTTATTATTTGCTAAAATGCAATTTAATTCATTTTTTTCAACTTTTTACAGAAAGTATTGAGAACTTATTTAACATTTTTAAAAAAAGAGTTATTATTTTTGTATAACTGACGATATACAATACTTAAACATAATTTTAATAAAAGAACTTTGATGGTAATAAATACAAAAAGTAAACTGAATATATTATTTGCAGCTGGTGGTACTGGTGGGCATCTTTTTCCAGCTATTGCAGTAGCAGAACAACTTCAAAAACTTACAGACAACAATGTAAATTTAGTGTTTATTGGTACAAATGATCGAATTGAATCAAAAATAATTCCTGAATTGGGATTTGAATATCATACAATGCCAATTACGGGATTTGCAGGGATTTCTTTACAATCAATGGCATTGCCTTGGCGAGTCTTTAAATCAGTACTTAAATCTCGTGCTGTACTAAAAGTACATGAAATAGATGCATTAATTTGTGCTGGTGCATATATCAGTTACCCACCTGGTGTTGCAGCACATCAATTAGGTATTCCTTTTTATATAATGGAATCTAATGTTAATTTAGGTAAAACGAATGAGAAATTAGCTCCAAATGCTAATTTGATTTTTACTTCTTTTACTGAAAGCGAAGATTACATTAATGAAGAAGATAAAGATAAAATTAGAAATTATGGTAATCCAATTAGAAATTTTCTTCTTAACCTACCAGACAAAGATGATGCTTTAGCTAGTTTTGAATTAGAGCCAAATAAAAGGACAGTTCTTATCGTGGGAGGTTCATTAGGAGCAAGATCAATTAATATAGCTGTGGAGAAGTCGTTATTTGAACTAGCAAAGTTAGATTTCCAATTTATATGGCAAACTGGAAAAAACTTTGTTGCACCAGCTAATTTACCAAATAATGTAAAACAAACGCAATTTATTAATGATATGGCTTCTGCATATTCTGCTGCAGATTTGGTTGTTTCTAGGTCTGGTGCTACTGCAGTTGCAGAGATATGTGTTGCAGGAAAACCGAGTATTTTGGTACCAATGCCTTCAGCATCGAATAATGAACAATACTTTAATGCGAAAGCAATGGAAGATGCTAAAGCAGCGGTTTTAGTTGAGGATAGTAAAATTGGAGAAGAGTTTCTCTCAGTAATGGTAGATTTAGCCAAAGATAACGCCAAACTAAATCAATTATCTCAAGCAGTTAGGGTACTTGCAAAACCGGATGCAGCTGAAAGAGTTGCTAAGGAAATATTAAATTCTCTTGGTTGGTAGATAATATGTTTAATATTTATTAAATATTTCTTTGCAATATGGGAAAAAGTAAATAATTTGAACATTATTATTTTTGTAAAATTGAAAATATTATGATTATAGGCGAATATATACCATTATTTATTATGGTAATCTTGGGTTTTATAGTTGGTGCAATGTTTATGGTACTTTCAGAAGTACTTGGAGCAAGACGTAAAACATTTGAAAAAGAAACTACTTACGAAAGTGGTATGATACCTGTAGGATCGGCTAGGGAACGCTTTTCAATTAAATTCTATATGGTTGCAGTAAGCTTTATTGTATTTGATATAGAAGTTGTTTTTATGTATCCTTGGGCGGTTCAATTAAGAGAATTAGGGGTGCAAGGATTGGTTGCTATGTCAACTTTTATTGTAATTCTTCTTGCAGGTTTGTATTATGAAATTAAAAAAGGTGGTTTGAAATGGGATTAAGCGAATCAATAGCGAGGGATGGTTTTTTTACTACAACTAAAAATGAAGTAATCAAATGGGGGCAAAAGAATGCACTTTGGCCAATGCCACTTGGAATTTCTTGTTGTGCAATTGAAATGATGGCCATGGGTGCATCAAGATTTGATGTATCAAGATTTGGCTCTGAAGTAATGAGAATGACACCTAGGCAAGCCGATATATTGTTAGTAGCTGGCACAGTTACTTATAAAATGGCTTGGGTTGTTCGTAAAATTTACGATCAAATGCCAGAACCCAAATGGGTAATTGCTATGGGAGTATGTGCTTCTTCAGGCGGAATGTTTAGAAGTTACTCAGTAGTACAAGGTATTGACCAGTTTCTACCAGTAGATGTGTATGTTTCAGGATGCCCTCCTCGTCCGGAAGCAGTAATTAAAGCTATTATGACTATTCAAGAGAAAATTGGTGATAGTAGTTACCAACCACCGTTAGTTAACTTTGGAAAAGATGTCTCACCAATGGCTCATCAGAAGTTTTTCCCAAGTAAACTCAATAGTGTCGATAATCTTTCAAGTATGACTAAATAAATTAAAAGCCGCTTTATGCGGCTCTTTTTTAATATTTTTTATATAAATGCTTCCGTAGCTCAGTAGGATAGAGCACAAGTTTCCTAAACTTGGTGCCACAGGTTCGATTCCTGTCGGGAGCACACTGAATATAACTGGCTTTATGAGTGTTTATCAAGGTTTTTAGTTCTTTCGAAATTGGTTACATTGTGCTTTTTTTTACCCTTGTTTAACCTGTTTTTAAAAAAAATGGTTACATATTGGTTACACGGAACTAAGAATTTAATAGCTCTACTAACTCATTTTCTTTCTTTTTTATGTAATGATTTTGAGCAGTTTTAAAATCTTTAATTCTTGCAATTTGTTGGAACTGAATCATATTTATATCTTTTTTTACACTTTGTCTTGTGATAAAACTTTTTCTAAAAATATGAGTTGCATTACTTCCCTTTCTCAAATTCAATTTATCCATACATCCAATTAATTTTCTTGTAACAAACTGCCTTGAAGTATTACACCATTTGAAAAGTAAATGTTTGTTATTAGCCCTAATTGGAACTCTTTCCAGAGCTAAATTAATAATTTCTTTAGCCTTGTTGCTTAAATATAGCTTTTCATATTCATCTTTATTAATTTTGTTTTGAAGTTGAATGTAATTGTTTTTCAAATCAATTCTTGAAATTTCTAATACTAATGCTTCAGTATTTGATATTCCCCCATTTTAGTAGACATTAGGAAAAGAGAGCTTAGAGAGATACAAGACGGGAAAAATTACAACAAACTAAAATTAAATATTAAATGATACAAATTATAAAACACATTTTATAATACTTTGATAGTTCTTTTATTATTATAATTCCACAAACTGATTATAATAGTTAATACAACTAATTGGGCTATAAAGGATTCTAAATTAGAATAAAACCCTAGAAGTGGAATTTCAAAATCAAATGGCAATTTGGTTACACCAGCATAGCCAATCTCTTGCAAAGAAAATATACATTTACCAGTTAAAACTAATGAAAATGCCGACATAATAACAGCTGAATATTTAAAAAGCTTTACAATAGGCAATTTAGAAGAGGTTTTAAGAACTATCCAAGCAAATACAAAAACAACTGCAAGCGAAGAAAGTGCTCCATAATAAATACCAAAATTACTAGTTTGACTAGCTTCAATATTAATAGTAGAAAGAAAGATAGCTGATTCAAAAGCTTCTCTAAAGACTACAATAAATGCAATAGTAAATAAACCAATCATATTACTCGAATTTAGCAACCTTACAATTTTATTTTCAACAAATTCCTTCCATCTTTGAGCTTCAGTTTTACTATGTAGCCAAAACCCAATATATAAAAGTAAAATAACAGCAAGTGCCGAACCTACTCCTTCAATCAATTCTCTACTTTCAGTGCCTAAAGAAACTAAAAGATTGATATAAAACATACTAATTATACCAACAATCAATGCACTTATCCATCCAAAATGTACCCATTTGATTGCATCTTTAGCTTTTAAAGATTTAAGCACTCCAAGAATAGTAATAATAATTAAGATTGCTTCCAACCCTTCTCTCAGAATAATTGAGGCAGCCATAAGAAATGCAAACCAAAAAGAATACTCTTTGTTACTGAGTAGAGAGCTTGCTTCGTAAATCAATTTATTTAGTTTTTTTATATTTTGTTCCAAATTAGTTAAAGGAACTTTGTTTTTAATATCCGCCCTTAATTGAAACATCAGAGATTCAATATTCTTTTTAAGTTTTGGATCAATAGCATTCAATTGTTTTTCAGCAGGTTCAACACATTCCAAATAAGCTGATAGTGCTATTTCAGAAGCTTTTTGGTAATTATTAGCTTTGTATAATTCTAAAATATCATCAAGATAAACTGAAGTTTTTATAATCGTATTTTCTTTTTGAGAAGAAGGGTTAAAAGAACGTAAAACATGTAGTTGAGTTTCTAAATTGCCATTTTCTTGTTTTAATAGCTTTATCATTTCAACATCTGATAAAGATGAAATATTTGAAACAGATAAGTCTTTTACAAGTTTATTATATATTAATACGATTGAATCATTAGATAAATTGATTTTATTTTTATGTCTAATCGAATTTACATAGTAGGCAACATCCCAAACTTCTTGATCATTCAATCTATCAACAGCAACCATACTAGTCCCAGCTATACCCAATCTAACAGTATTAAATATTTGAAAGGCAGATACTTTTTGCATAATAGTATCATTAGTTAAATTGGTTGGCTTAGGTGTTAAATTAGCAGCATTAATACCATTGCCATCAGCTTTATTGCCGTGGCAATTTTCACAATTTGCTTTAAATATTTTAGCACCTAAAACAATATTTGGTTTATGGTTAGGAGATATTGAAATTAAATTTAGTTTGATTATTTCTGTTTTTATAAAATTTGCTTTTTGGAACACCAATTCTTTGTTTTTTTTGTTTTTGATTAATAAATTTAATTCTTGAATTTTAATTTTAAAATCCCTAGAATTAGAAATATTATATCTCACAGAACTTTGAACAAAAAGTAAGTCCACTTTTTCTGCAAATTCAGTAATTTCTTTATATTCATCATTATTTATAATTTTGCCATTTTCGACAGCATTATGATAGTCAGAAGCAATATAATCCAAAAGGCTAATCAAATTTCTAATTTGAGTACTTTCATCAATTTTTTGACTTAAAACAGGAAGCGATAAAAGTATAATTAAGAAATTAAGAAGTAAGTATTTTTTAATTTTATTTGTCATTTTTATTATTAAGTTTTTTACAACTTAATTTGTTTTCTTTTTAGTAAATCGATTACTAGACGATTTGCAATTCTTTGTATTTTTAAAGTAATGTGAGTTTAATTCTGAAATTTTAAAAAGAGTTGATTAAACCTTTTCATGGAAAAAATCATAAAGTAAACGTACCCCTACTCCAGTAGCTCCTTTTCCTCTGTATGAATCGAGAGTTTGAAGAAAAGCAGAACCTGCGATATCTATGTGAATATATGGATAATCGGTGAATCTTTCTAAAAATTTGCCAGCAGTTATAGCACCAGCGGTTTTCCCACCAATATTTTTCATATCAGCAATATCTGATTTTAAGTATTCTGAGTAATCATCCCAAAAAGGAAATTCAACAATTCTTTCAAAAACATTAAATCCACTTTCTTTAAGTAAGTCCATTTGTTCTTTTGGAGCATTGCCCATTGCAACTACTGCTTCTTTTCCAACAGCAGCTGAAGCAGCACCAGTAAGTGTAGCAATATCAACTACTAATGCAGGTTTAAACTGCTTAGCATAAGCTAAAGCATCAGCCAATACTATTCTGCCTTCAGCATCAGTATTCAAAATTTCTACAGTTAACCCACTATACATTTTAATTACATCACCATTTGTATAAGCATCCCCTCCAGGTCTATTATCAGTAGAAGGAATAAGCCCAATTATATGAATAGGTAAATTTGATTTTGCAATAGCATATATTGCACCAGCTACTGCTGCAGCTCCACCCATGTCAGCTTTCATTGTATCCATACCTTCGGTAGGTTTAAGACTTAATCCACCAGTATCATATACTATGCCTTTACCAACTATAACATAAGGAATTGTGTTTTTGGCTTTTTTGTTTTTATACTCTAATATATTAAATGTAGGGGGCTCAACACTGCCACGATTAACAGCTAATAATCCACCCATTTTAAGTTCAGTAATTTTATCTTTATCAAAGATTTTGGTTGTAAAACCAGCTTCTTGTCCCATAGCTTCAATTTCTTTACTTAGTTGAGTAGCAGTCAAGAAATTAGGTGGCTCATTCACCAAATCCCTAGCTTTGTAAACTCCTTGTATAACACATTGCAATGCTTCAGTTTTTATGTCATTAACTTTCTTAGAATTTACAAATATTTTGTTTAGAGTATTCTTTTTTGTAGAAGCATCATTTTGATATTTCAAAAATTGATAATTTGTAAGAGCAATACCTTCTATTAATCCTACAGTAAGATCACCATTATTTATAGTATCAACTATAAGAACTTCACTAACTTTTTGTAAGTTGAGGATAGAGTTTATTTTAAAGCCTTCTTTCCTAGCGTTTTCAATATATTGTTGTTTGTGATCTGATTCTTTAAGTAAAATAAAAATTATTAGTTTTGAGTATCGATTTAGTACAATTTGTGTAGCTTCTTTTGAAATTTGGCTTCTTAAAAAAGACGATTCTTCCTTTAACAATCCTAACTTGCTCAAATCAGATTTTCTATTAATTAAGTAAATAGTGTTCTCAATTTTTTGAGTTGCTTTTACATTTTTGATAATCATTATTTTATTTTAAATTTATGAATAATTTGTATTTGCAAAAATAATCAAATTTTTCATTTTTTTAGCCTATCCAAAAAAAATGTTTAAAAAGTCTAATTTTATTCACTTGGTTAAATATATAACAAAATTTTAGCCATTTGCTAAATTTAGCCATATTTTTTTTAATTACTTATTAAAATCCCAATTGTTAATAAAATTTCATAAAATTAAGTAGTAATACGTAATATTATTATTTTTCAATGAGTTATAATTGTAATAGTTGAAAAAGTAAACTTTAAAAACGAATTAATAAATCATAAACAAGCCGAATTGTCCACAATAATTAACATAAATATTGTTTGGCACGAGCCTTGTAAATGATAAAGGAGAGCAACAATGGATAGTCTTTATATTATGGATAATCTTTCTAACAAATCAGAACAATTCAAAGGCAACAAACTAGAAGCTTATAACGCTTATGGTAAGAATTTGAATCAAAGCTTCAAACCAAAAGGAATTAAAGGTTTGAGTGCTTCAATGAGTGAAAAGATATTACAAGCAGCAGTAGATAACAATCTTCCAATACATGAAGATTCGGATTTGATTAAAATGCTGGCTAAGTTAGATTTTTTAAAAAGTATTCCAAGTGAATACTATAAAGTAGTAGCAGATATAATGTGCTACATATATAAAATGGATGATTTGAAAAAATCAAATTTGGCTGAAAGAATACAATGATAAAAGAACTTTATACCGCCGCAATGGGGATGATACCTCAGCAAACAAGGTTAGAGGTGATTGCTAATAATATGGCAAACTCCAATACATCTGGCTTTAAAAGAGATAATGTGTTTGAAAGAAACATTATTGATGCTAAAGCTAACTTATGGAACACACCTGGTGATGCTGAAAATGATGATCCACCAATGGGTAAGTATATAGATTTTAGAAATGGTTCTTTTCAGGAAACTGGCAACTCTTTAGATTTAGTTGTACAAGATAATGGTTTTTTCAACCTTCAAGATGAAGAAGGTAAAGAATTTTTAAGCAGAAATGGGCATTTCAAACTTTCTACGGATGGTAAAATCATCGCCAAGGATGGCAAAATGCTCATGGGCATTGATGGACCAATTTCAGTAGGTCAACAGTTTAACTCTGAAAATACAAAAGAGGATAATAAAGTTATGGATATTAAAATTAACGACCAAGGTGAGGTGTTTGCAAATAGTCAACACGTTGGAAGTTTATTAATATCTAAAGTTGAAAATCCTCAACAAATGGAAAAAGTTTCTGGTGAATGTTTTGTTGCTAGAGAAAATGCTGGAGTTACATATAGCTCCAACGAAAATGTGAGCGTAAAGCAAGGATGGCTTGAGGGCTCCAATGTGGATATTATCAAAGAGATGGTCGATATGATTGAACTTCAACGTATGTTTGAGGCAGGAAGCAAAGTAATTCATACGAACGATTCAACTCTAGATAATAGCATTAAGTTAGGTAAATATTACTAAAGCTAATTAATTCAGGATGAAGTTTAGCTGGAAGATTAGATATCTAATTTACCTTTATCCAAACACAAGGATGTTTAAAATACAAGGAAGTACTTTATGGATAAGACTCTAAGAACCGCCGCAACTGGCTTGACTGCTCAGCAAAGATATGTTGAGATAATTTCAAACAATATTGCCAACGTTAACACAACTGGTTTCAAAAAGAACAGACCAGAATTTCAAGATTTACTTTATGAAACATTAAAACCAGCCGGCAATACTGCTCGTACTGGGGTTGAACCATTAAATGAAGTTCAAATCGGTTCTGGTGTTGAACTTGTTGCAACTACTAAAATGTTTAAACAAGGTGACTTACAACAAACTAACAATCATTTGGATATGGCTATAAGTGGTGAAGGCTTTTTTGTAATGAGAAAACCAGATAATACTTTAGCTTACACTCGTGATGGTTCATTTAAAATGGACAGAAATGGTACTTTGGTTAATGCTCAAGGTTTAGTTCTTGATCCAGGTTTTAGAATTCCATCTGAAGCTACTGAAGTCCAAGTTTCAAGAGATGGTGTTGTAAGTGTTCTTACAGAAAATTCAACAGAAGCGCAAACAATTGGTCAAATTGAGCTAGCAAGATTTATTAATCCAGCTGGTTTAAAAGCTGCAGGAGATAATGTATTTTTACCAACTCCGGGATCTGGTCAACCAGTAATTGAACAACCGGGGAAAAATAATACTGGAGCAATTTATCAATCACATTTAGAAAATTCTAATGTTGATATAGTTGATGAAATGGTAAATATGATTACTGCACAAAGAGCTTACGAACTAAATTCAAAATCAGTAAAAACTGCTGATGATATTTTAAATACTGCCGTAAGTTTGAAGAGATAATGAAAAATATTATTAAAATATTGCTTTTTATGTTTTTGGTAAGCGATTTCTCGTTTGCCAAATCTTCGTTTTCGCAAGAAAGACTTGAAGAAGCATGTTTTGATTATATCAGAGATTTTGTTGGTGAAGATTCAAAGGTTAATATTGTCCAAAAAGTAGAAGCTCAAATGTTTGATGAAGATGGGGTTAAGGCGAAAATAGTCTCTTCCAGTAACAAATTGACAGGAGTTACTCCAATTAATATTGAATTCTCTTACGAAGACAAAGTTATAAGAATCGTAAAAGCATATTTTAAAATTTCAGAATTTAAGTTAGTTCCTATTGCATCTCACACTTTAAAAGCTGGTGATATTATTCAAGACAAAGACTTTACAATGTCTAAAGAACTTCTAACTCAATCAACAGTTGAAGAATTTATTGATGGCAAAGACCTAATTGGTAAAACATTAGGAAATGCTGTTACAAAAAATCAGCAAATTAATAAATCAATGATAGCAAAATCATTCAAAGTAGTAAAAGGCGATAAAATAAAAGTGATTGTCGAATCTGATGGAGTTCAAATTGCAACAATTGGAACTGCATTAAATGATGCTCAAGATGGACAAACAGTTAGAGTGCAAAGAGAAGAAGGAAAACAAATATTGCAAGGGAAAGTTGGAAGTGATGGCAATGTTATTCTTAATAAGAGGTAAGTATGAAAATCAAAATTAAAATAATAATGATAATATTTGTTTTGCTAACTTTTAGTGAAACAAAATCTCAGTTTATACAGAATTCTTCCGTTTCTTTATTTTCAGATGTAAAGGCATTTAAAGTAGGAGACGCTTTAATGGTATTAATAACTGAAGATACTCAAGCTGAAAATAATGCTAGTTTGGCAAATGATAGATCTATAAATCTTTCTGGTGATTTATCAGCAGGTTCAAGTGGTGCATTCAAAGGAAGTGTTGGTTTAGGAACCGGTAATAAATTTAATTCGCAAGGCAAAGCTTCGAGAAGCGAATCAATAAGATCTAAGTTATCCGTAAGAGTATTAACTGTTGAGCAAAATGGGAATTTATCTATTGAAGGTAAAAGAACAACTAAAATCAATGGTGAAACTCAAACTATAACTATCAAAGGAATCATAAGACCAGTTGATATTCTACCAAATAACTCTGTATATTCTTATAGTATTTTAGATTTGACTTTGTTTATTGATGGACAAGGTAGCGTATCTGAAACTCAAGAACCAGGTTTAATAACAAAATTTTTAAGAATTTTATTTTAATTAGGTAACACTATGAATATTTCCGAAAACAAAATGAAATTTTTAGATGCTCAAAGACACCTTTTCAAATCTAGATATAGATTTGATTATGATGCCAATTATTATAGAAATTTAAAGATAATTAATATATTAAAAAATATTGCAGTAGCAATCTTGTTTTTACTTTTGATTGGCTCTCAATTATTTGCAGCCAGAATAAAAGATATTGCAAATATTGAAGGTGTTAATGGTACTCAAGTGATTGGTTATGGAATAGTAGTTGGTTTAAACCAAACTGGAGATAATCAGTTAACCACATATACTAATCAATCAGTAATTAATATGTTAAAGAGATTTGGTCTAACAACAGATCAAAAATCAAGTAGAATGAGAAATGTAGCAGCGGTTATGGTTACTTCAACTGTAGCACCTTTCTTGAAAACTGGTTCAAATGTAGATGTAACTGTATCTTCACTTGGAGATGCAACTTCACTTCAAGGTGGAACATTACTTTTGACACCATTATCAAAACAAGATGGAATTGTGATTGGTAATGCACAAGGTCCTATTTCTGTTGGAGGATATGATGCTCGTTCATTAGGTTCTTCTATTTCTAAAAATTTTGTTACTACTGGAAGAGTACCAAATGGTTTGCAACTATCAGCAAATATGGAAGGAACTTTTATCAATAATCAATTAATAAGAGTAGTTTTAAAACAACCAGACTTTACAACAATTACTAGAGTTGCAACTGCTATAAATTCCATTGCTGGTATAAATAATGCAGCAACTCCTGTAGATGCAAGTACTGTTCAAATTGCTGTTGGAACTCAAACTCAAGCTCAAGTAATGCAAACTATTGCTAGAATTGAAGCATTAAATGTTGCAGCAGATCCCGCAGCTAAAGTTGTTATTAACGAAAGAACAGGAACAGTTGTTGTTGGTGGAAATGTAGAATTATTACCAGCTGTTATTGCTCATAGTGGATTAGAAATCTCTATTCAAAAACAAGTAATAGTTCCTCAGCCAGCTCCATTTACAATTAAACCTCCAAGAATTGGTGAAACTGCAAGTATAGAAGCAAAAGAAGAAAATGCTAAATCTAATGCTTTTCAAGTTAAAAATCCTACTGTACAAGGGATTGCAGAAGCTTTGAATTTGCTACAAGTAAAACCAAGAGATTTAATTGCAATTTTTCAAGCTTTAAAAGAATCAGGTTCTTTACAAGCAGAATTAGTAATTCAATAATTATTAATTTTACAAAAAATGTAACAAAATGAGTATATATTCATTATTATTGATAAAATATGAATATATCTATTGCACAAATGAATTATTTTTAATATATTTAAAATAAGAATAAAATGAATTCGACAATTAGTGAAACAAAATTATTTCAAAGTTCGCAAATGTTACAATCTGCAAGGATTGCAAAATTCGCAGATTTGAAACCAAGTAACAAGATTACATTGCCAGACAGTAAAAAAGCAGAATTTGCTAAAGCTGCAAGAGGTTTTGAATCAATGTTTTTGAACATGGTTTATAAAGAAATGAAAAATGGTATGAAACTAGACAAAGAAGATGGTGGCGAAGATGGTGAAATGACATTTGGAGCTGATACTTTAGAAGGTTATACTAATATGGCTTTTACTGATGAACTTTCAAAAGTTGGTTCAGGAATTGGAATTGCTCAAAAAGTATATCAACAACTTACTGGTGAAAAATTAGAACCATATAGACAATATTCACAAGGTGGAACTAAAGTTGATTTTAAAACTAATAAAGTTCAAAACGATAATAGTTTCAAACCACTTGGCGATACTTTTATAGATAGGTTAAATAGTAGATTAGGAAATTTAAGTGATATTATTAAAGAAGCATCTGATAAACATAATGTGCCAGAACATTTAATAAAAGCTGTTATTTCAGCTGAAAGTGCTGGTAAAAGTAATGCTGTTTCTGGTGCTGGTGCAAAAGGGCTTATGCAATTGATGGATGGCACTGCAAAAGATTTAGGTGTTAAAAATTCTTTTGATGCAAAAGATAATATTATGGGTGGAACAAAGTATCTAAAACAAATGTTGGATAAGTATAATGGGGATACTAACTTAGCACTTGCTGCATATAATGCTGGACCAGGCAATGTAGATAAGTACAAAGGAGTACCACCATTTTCTGAAACAAATTCATACTTAAAAAAAGTAAAAAGATATGAAAGTATGTTCAATAATTCAATTATTTCAAATTTATAATGAGTAAAATATGCTAGCGAAATTACATAGTTTTTTAAAATTCGAAAAAGATTTAATTGACAAACTTACTAAACTTGCAGAAGAACAAAGAGATGCTTTAGTAAAATTCGATATGATTAAAGTTGAACAGTTGGCTATATATCAAGATGATTTGGTTAAAAAAATTAGAGAAGCTGAAGAAAAAAGAATTAAACTTCTTATGAATTGGATGGGTATTTCTAGAATGGAAGCAGTAAATTTAAAGCTTTCAAGCATTGAAAGAAGGCTTGAAGGAGCGCAAATGTTAGAAATAAAAAGATTAAGAATTGCTTTGAAAAAGTTGGTATCAAATTTGCAGAACTTAAATAATACTAATAGAGTTTTGGCTAATAGAGCTAAAAGTAGTATTCAAAATATGATGATGATGTTTGTAGGTGGTGGACACCAAATGTTTAATGTAAAAATATAAAATAATTTAAATTTAATTTCATAGGGGGATATATGATAAAATTTGTAAGAAAAGAAGATTTGGACGAACTAACCAAAGTGTTGGTTGATTCACTAGATGAATTTAGCAGAAACATGCCAAATGATGAAGTGTACTCGCTAAAAACTATGATTCATAATAGTGCTATAACTTTACCCGAAACAGTTGCTACTGCTTCACAAATGGGTGGTAAGTTCGGTGCAATTAGAGGAATTCTTAAAATCAATTCTAACTTAGATGAATGTATTAATTACTTAACTTTAGTTGAGAGATTAAAACTAAGTAAAACAGAAGATTTGATTAAACAAGTTAATGATTATTCAAGAATTGTCAACCAAACGTTTTCTTCGGTTATATAAATTATGGGAATTGCTTCACTCGAAATAGGAAAACGTGCTTTATTGAGCCAAAGATTTGGGTTAGATGTTACTAGTAATAATATAGCTAATGCAAATACTCCTGGTTACTCGAGAAGGGAAGCAACTTTTGCTGAAGCATTACCTACCTCTATCCAAGGTACTTTGGTTGGAAGTGGAGTACTTAATGAAAAACTTCGTACCTTCAGAGAAGAATTTTTTGATAAAGAAGTAAGAAATACTTTATCAAGACAAGCTAGCTATGAAGCAGATCAAAAAACAATTACAAGGGTTGAATCAATACTTGCAGAGCCTTCAGAGCAAGGACTAAACGAACTTTCGAACAAATTTCTAAACTCATTTGATGAGCTTGCACTAAAGCCTGAAAGCGAAGCTTTAAGAGAAAACGTAATTGGTATTGGTCAAACTCTTGTAGATAGAATAAATTTAACTGCCCGCCAACTAAGTGATGCTAGAAATGATACTTTATCTTCATTAAAAGATCAAGTTGGTGTTGCCAATAAGTTAATCACTCAAATAGCTGAATTAAATAAAGCTGTTAGTGGAAGTATTTCATTAGCTACTAATGATTCTCAAACTATGATTGATAGCAGAGAATTGAAGCTTGAAGAACTAACCAAATTAGGTAATGTAAATGTCACTCAAAATTTGAATGGAACAGTTAATGTATTTATGAATGGTATGAATGTTGTAACTGGTCAAGAAACAACAAAAATTGATGTGGTTGAACAAGTAAATCCAATTACTGCTGAAAGAACAGTAAGAATAGGTAGATTAGACAAAGATGGAAATATATTAAATTTCATTAGTCCTGAAAATGGTAAATTATCAAGTTTAATGAAAAGTTTTAATATTACTTTAGATGATAAAGATTCAACTGGTAATTTTTCAGTTGCTTCAGATTTGAATACTTTTGTAAAAACTTTAGCAGGTAAAGTAAATGGTTTTATGACAAGTGGCTATGGATTGGATGATAAATCTGGTAATCCACCAAATAGATCTTTTTTTGAACCAGCTGTAGGTACATTAGATGCAAATAATATTAAAATTTCAAGTGAGATTTTAAACAAGCCTCGAAATATTGCAATTTCAGATAAACCAAATGAACCTGGTAATGCTAATATTGCTACAAAAATTGCTAGAATAAGTGATGATAGTCAATTTATCGGTAATAGCACTCCTAGTGATTTTTATAGTGGAATGGTTGGTAGAGTAGGTACATTATCTCAAGAATCTGCTCATGGATTAAATACAATTAAACTTGTTTCACAACAGTTAACCAATCAAAGAGATAGTATAATTGGTGTAAATCTTGATGAAGAAGCTGTTAATCTTGTTAAATTCCAACAAGCATTTCAAGCATCAAGTAGAGTAATAAATACGACCAATGAAATTTTAACTACAATAGTAAATCTAGGTAGATAATATAAAAGGGTTTTAATATGAGAGTAACTTCATCAACATTATATGACGCATTCCAGATAAATCTAAATGACATACAAGCACGTAGAACTAAAGCAGATTTGCAACTTTCTACTGGAAAGCAAATTGTAAATCTAGAAGATAATCCAATTGATGTGGTTGATGTTAAAAAATTTACAGCCAAAATCAATCAAAGCGATAGTTATCAAAGTATTTTAGAACAATCAACTAAAGAACTCTTTGCAGTAGATGATCAATTAAGAAGTATTGCTGATGTTGTTCAATTGACAAGAGAAAAAGCTACGGAATCACTTCAATTAGGTGTTCAACAAAATATTCCTGTTTTAGCAAGTTATATTAAAGGATTTTTAGGCGATGCTATTAATCAAGCAAATACTGATTTTAATGGGCACTTTTTGCTTTCAGGAACCAAAACTACAAAAGACTCTTTAGATAAAACTGATGAAACTAAAACTGAACTTCCATTTGAAATTGTAGAGGGAACTCCTGATGCTACAAATCCATCAGGATTAAAAGTTGTTTTTAAAGGAAATAATCAAGATAGAATTATTAATAAAGATCCGAAGACCTCAGAAGTAATTAATATTAAAGCAAATGATGCTTTTGGTGGTAGTGGTACTCAAGTTTTCCAAACTATTATTGATGTTTATAACATTTTACAATTCAACAAAAATGGAGTTATGAGAGGACAAGAAGATAAATTGGATAAATCTGAACAAGACAAAATCAATACACTTCAACAAACTCTTGGTAATCAATTTGATGAAATTAATAGAGTAACTGCTAAAAATGGTGTAAAAATTAATAGAATTGATTCGATTAATGCTCAAATGAATTCTGAACAAATACGTTTAAAAGATTTTAGATCCAATCTCGAAGATACAAATGTTGCTAAAGTTTCTATGGATTTGAAACGTGAAGAAACATTACTTAATTACACTTTACAAGTAGGAAGTAGGATAAGTCAAAATTCTTTATTTGATTTTCTCAGATAAGAGAGTTAACTTTATAAATGAGCTCAAGTACATTTATCGGAATAGTTATTGGCATCCTTGTCATTTTTGGAGTTTTCATCTGGGATGGTGGCTCCACACAATCTTTGTTTCTTATACCTGCAATGACTATTGTAATAGGTGGAACAATAGCTGCTGGCCTATCTGGTAGCTCTTTTGCACAAATCAAACGAATCCCAAAACTCATTAAAATTACGTTTACAAATCATCATACCGATGTTGAAGAAATTATTTCACAATTAATAGTTTTATCGGCAATTTCTCGAAGAGATGGTGTTTTGTCACTTGAATCTAAACTAGATTCATTAAATAACCCGTTTTTAAGAAAAATTATTCAAGTAATAATTGATGGTGCTGATCCTCAAACACTAATTTCAATTACTGATAGTGAAATAATGCACCTTAGTGAAAGACATAATTCAAATATTGGTTTTTTCACAAAGCTTGGAGGCTATTCACCTACTATGGGTATTATTGGAACAGTAATGGGATTGATTTCTACTTTAGCTTCTGCTGGTCAGGATCCTCAAGTACTTATAAGACATATTGCTTCTGCTTTTATAGCTACATTATGGGGTATTTTTATGGCAAATATTGTTTGGCTACCAATTGCTGATAGACTAAGAAATTTGCATAATTTAGAGCTTCAAGAAAACCAAGTAATGATAGATGGTGCTTTTGCAATGGCTTCGGGCGAAACCCCTTCAATGATACTTTCTCGATTAGTCGGTTACTTTCCATTAAGCCAACAAGAAGAAATATATAAAAGACAATCTGAAATACTTAGAAATTCGGTAATCGGCAGAGATTAATTTTACTTTTTGATTTTTAAAGTTGAATATTCTTCTTAAATAAAAAGCCGTTATTTCTAACAGCTTTATATTCATAATTCATAATTCATAATTATTTAACCACTTCAAACTTAAAAACTGTTCCATTCTGTTTAAGTTTTGCGTAATAAATCCCAGTATTTAGCTTTTGTACATTTATACTTGTCTGTATATTATCGATTTTTTGAGTTAATAAGTCCTGACCCATTAAGTCATATATTTCTAGTTCTTCATTTGCAAGTGGCTCACTCTCTAGTTTTACATTTAGTATATCTTTACTTGGGTTAGGGTAGTAACTAATGTTGTTGATAGTAGTTAATTTATCTTCAACTAAAGATTTATTACTAACAAACCATATCTTAGCTGTTTTATCAAAACTACCTGTTACAATTTTACTTCCGTCTTTGTTTATAGCTACACTGGAAACTAAATAAGTATGCCCTGTTAGTGTTAGTAACTCTACTCCAGTATTCGCATCCCATATCTTAGCTGTTTTATCATCACTACCCGTTACTATTTTATTACCGTCTTGGCTTATTGCAACACTAGTGACACCGTTTGTATGACCTATTAGTGTTCGCATCTCTACACCAGTATTCGCATCCCTTATCTTAGCAGTTTTATCAGCACTACCAGTTACTATTTTACTACCGTCTTGGCTTATAGCTACACTACTGACATAACTTGTATGCCCTGTTAGTGTTTGTATCTCTACACCAGTATTCGCATCCCATATCCTAGTTGTGTTATCCCAACCTACAGTTACTATTTTACTACCGTCTTGGCTTATAGCTATACTAGTGACACTTTGAATATGCCCTGTTAATGTTCGTATCACTAAACCAGTATTCGCATCCCATATCTTAGCTGTTTTATCATCACTTCCAGTTACTATTTTACTACCGTCTTGGCTTATAGCTACACTATTGACACTTTGAATATGCCCTGTTAGTGTTCGCATCTCTACACCAGAATTCGCATTCCATATCTTAGCTGTATTATCATAACTACCAGTTACTATTTTACTGCCGTCTTGGCTTATTGCAACACAAGTGACACCGTTTGTATGCCCTTTTAGTGTTCGCATCTCTACACCAGCTACACCAGTATTCGCATCCCATATCTTAGCTGTACCATCCAAACTACCAGTTACTATTTTACTGCCGTCTTGGCTTATTGCAACACAAGTGACACCGTTTGTATGCCCTTTTAGTGATTGTATCTCTACACCAATATTCGCATCCCATATCTTAGCTGTTTTATCATCACTTCCAGTTACAATTTTACTACCGTCTTGGCTTATAGCTACACTATTGACATAGCTTGAATGTCCTTTTAGTGTTCGTATCTCTATGCCAGTATTCGCATCCCATATCTTAGCTGTGCTATCCCAACCACCACCCGTTACTATTTTACTACCGTCTTGGCTGATAGCTACACAAGTAACATAGCTTGTATGCCCTTTTAGTGTTCGTATCTCTATACCCGTATTTGCATCCCATATCTTAGCTGTATTATCCCTACTCTTATCGCCACACTAGTTACTACACCTTTATGCCCTGAAAGAGTTTGTATCTCAACGCCAGTATTCGCATCCCATATCTTAGTTGTGCTATCACCACTTCCAGTTACAATTTTACTACCGTCTTGGCTTATTGCTACACTCATGATATAGCTTTTATGCCCATTTAGTGTTCGTATCTCAACACCAGTATTCGCATCCCATATCTTAACTGTTTTATCACTTCCAGTTACTATTTTACTACCATCTTCGCTTATCACTACACTAGTAACACCGCTTGTATGCCCTTTTAGTGTTCGTATCTCAACACCAGTATTCGCATCCCATATCTTAGATGTATAGTCTAAGCTACCAGTTACGATTTTGCTTCCGTCTTGGCTTATAGCTACACTCGTGACATAGCTTGTATGCCCTTTTAGTGTTCGTATCTCAACACCAGTATTCACATCCCATAACTTAGCTGTATAATCATTACTACCAGTAGCTATTTTACTGCCATCTGAACTTATAGCTACACTTGTGACATTATCTGTATGCCCTCCACCTAAATTGATTACTGAGTCAATTTGACAAAATATATTAATTCTACAAAGTAAAAGCAATATTAAAATATGTCTTTTTAGGTTTTTCATTTGTATATTTCAGATATTTGGTTTGTAATTATTTTGTAAATATATCACTTTTCAAAACATAATATAAATATTCGAACTAAGCAACAATTCAATTTATGAAATTATTGATACAAATAATATAAAAATTAAATATAAGTCCTAAAATTACCCTCTTACTTCCAAAGGAAGTTTTGCAAAGCAAAATTTAGAGTGGTGGCTGACTTATAGCTTTGGCGGGGTGTTATATTCGCTTTCGTAGAGACGCATGATTATGCGTCTCCATACATATTCAGTAGGGGCAATTCATGAATTGCCCCTACAAGACTGCCATTCCTCACACGATTGTGTACTTGATACGGAATCCATACTTTATCCTCCGCTGGCGTGAGGTGTCAGTCTATGAC
>JAPLFM010000196.1:0-11633 GCA_026390675.1 Candidatus Kapaibacterium sp.
AAACCACTTCTTGCAAAATTAAATTATATGATTTTCAAAGAAGTTGAACCAAAATTTTCAAATGAAGAAATTAAAAAGGAATTTGAAAGTTATCTACTTGATGAAAATTATCTACATCCTCATTCAAGAAGAATTTTAGATGCAGCCCATAAGTATGCAACTTTTTGGGAGTTTAAAATTGTTAAAAATGCAAACCCAGATGGATTTAAAATTGACAAGATTGCTTTAGATTTAGGAAATGAAATAGAATCATTTAATGATTTGCATGGGATTAAAAGGATTTCCAAACAAAACAATATTAAGAATTTTATTGATTTGTGTGGGGAATTACGTTATCAAATCAGATGGGGGCATTTGCCAAGAATTCCTAGAACATCAGTATTAGGTCACGTAATGTTGGTTGCTACTATATCATATTTTTTAACTAAGGAATTGAAAGAACCTTGTACAAAAAGAGTTTATAACAACTTTTTTGGAGCACTGTTTCACGATTTACCAGAAGTAGTTACTCGTGATATTATTAAGCCGGTGAAGAGATCTGTACCAGGGATGCAAGAAGAAATACGAAAAATCGAAATGAAGCTTGCTGAAGAAGAGATATACCCTCTTATTGAAAAGGAATGGATACCAGAGATAAAATTTTTCACACAAGATGAATTTACTTCAAAAATACTTGATGGTAAAATAGTTTTGGCAGATGACATTTCTTTAAAATATAATAAGAATGAATTCAACCCTTATGATGGTGCCTTACTTAAGGCAGCAGATGATTTTGGTGCATTTCTAGAGGCATTTAGCTCAATTGAATTTGGCATAAGGTCAAATGAATTGGAACTAGCAAAAACATCAATCAAAAGTAAATATGAAAATGTAACAATTAGCGGAATTGAAGTAAGTAAGCTATTTACTGAATTTTAGACTTTTCTAATTGATATCAAGAATCCATTTAATACTTAAATTACTAGGTAAATAATTCAATCGAAAAATTATTTACCTAGTATAGTTTTGAGTAACTTATAATAAAAAAAAGAGCTGTCTCAAAATAGAGACAGCTCTTTTAAATTAAATCTTTATTGTTTAATTATTTAACAGTTTTCTTAGTTGTTGTATCACAAGGTGCTCCAGCTAACCAAGCAGCATAAATAGCTTTTTGATCAGGAGTAAGCATGTTTAAGAAAGTATCTAAAGCAGCTTTTTCATTAGCGTCAATAGCAGCTTTTAAATCATCACTTAATTTTTTAATTTGAGCATCTAAAGCAGCTTTTGCAGCAGGATCTAATTTAGTTCCTCTTCCAGTTTGCATTGCTTTTTGAGTTGCAGCCATTTGATCTTTAATTGCTTTTTCTTGATCTAAAATACTTTTATTTGCAGCATTTCCAGCATCTTGAGCAGCTTTCATTTCAGCTTTCATTTTAGTTTCTAAAGCTTGACGAGCAACTCTATCAGTACCAGCAGTTTTCATTTGGCCTTGGTAGCTTTTTGAAATTGCATCTAAAGCAGCTTTTGTGCTTTTTTGGTTTTCACTTAATTTAGCATCTAAAGCTTTTAATTGTGCAGATAAATCTTTAAGAACACCATTTAATGAATCTCTATTCACAGTACTACCAGCATTCATAGCAGCATCTCTTAATGCTTTTACTTTAGCTTCATATTCTTTTCTAAGTTGAGCATTTTTATTTTCAGTTTCTTTTCTTATATTTGCAAATGCTCTCATTTGAACAGAATCAAGGTTTAAACAAGGTAAAGGTAATCCTTTTTTACCAGTTCCTTTGCCTGTCATAGTACTACTTGGATTTCCAGAACCACCGCCATTTGTAGGACCATCAAAACCATAATTGTCATCACTACCAAAATTAACATCAGAATTACCAACAACACCTGTTGGACTAACTAAACCTGAGTTGTCATTTTTTGTTGCTGATCCTAAAGGATTATTAGCATCTGAACAGCTCAACATTCCAGCGAATACGAAAGCAACCAATGCTACTAGCATCACTTTACTTTTGTTATTGATTGTATTTTTCATATAAATACCTGTAAAATTTTTAAAAAAAGTTAAATTTTCTTTGTTACACTAACAATAATACTTTAGATTACTTTTTGTTACAAAAGTTTTTATGTATTAATTCTTCTAATCTAATTCTAATTTTATAAATTAATAATTAATTATCTAAATGAGATAATACTATTAAATGTATAACATTAACAATTTAATTTACAAAAAAATAATAAAATAAAAAAGAAAAATGTTGATTCTTATAGTGATTGTTAAAAATAAATTTTATAAATTTAACAACAATTTATTAATAAAGATTAATGTAACGAAATGTTTATTTATTCATTCTTATTTAAATATATAAACAAAATTTCAAATTTAAAGGTAATCAATTATGAAAAAAATCTTATCATTTGCATTATGCATTATTTTTTATTCTACTTGTTTACTCCAATCACAAGGGTATGAGCTTTGGGGTTGGGGTTCAAACATTTATGGAGAAATTGGTGATGGTACAAATAACGAAAGAGATACTCCAATACAAAATGGTAAAGCAACTAACTGGAAAGTGATAGCAAGTGGTAATAGTCATCATAATTTGTCAGTAAAGACTGATAGTAGTTTGTGGGCTTGGGGTCAAAATGACTATGGGCAACTTGGTGATAGTAGTACATTAGATAGAAATAGACCAACAAGAATAGGTCTTGGGAAAGATTGGAAAACTGTTGCAGTTGGTTATGATCATTCATTAGCTTTAAAGGTTGATGGTTCACTTTGGGGTTGGGGAAGAAATGATTATGGTCAACTTGGCGACAACACAAATATAGACAAAATTGCTCCTATACAAATTGGGACTGATAAAGAATGGAAAATAATAATGTGTGGCGATTTCTTTTCGTTTGGTATTAAAAACGACGGCACACTTTGGGCTTGGGGAGTCAATCAATCAGGTGAGTTGGGTGATGGTTCAAAAACTGATAAAAATGTACCTACCCAAATTGGCACTGATAAAGATTGGAAAAACATTTCATCAGGATATGGATGTACTTTAGCTTTAAAAACTGATGGGTCTTTATGGTCTTGGGGTTGGAATTTATATGGTCAACTTGGTGATGGGACTAACGATGACAAAAACATTCCTACTCATATAGGTTCAGGAACTGATTGGAAGGATATTTATGCAAATGCTTATCACTCAATGGCACTCAAATCTGATGGTAGCTTGTGGACTTGGGGATATAATTCTAGTGGACAACTAGGAAATGGAACAAAAGTTGACAAAAATACACCAACTCATATAGGAACAGATACAGATTGGAATTTTATTTCAGGAGGTTTAGATCATACTACAGCTTTAAAAAGTGATGGTACAATGTGGGCATGGGGCTATAATGCCGATGGAGAATTGGGTGATGGAACTACAGTTGATAAAAGTTCACCAATACAAATAGGGACAATTAAAGATTGGAAATTTATTGCAGGTGGTGCCTCACATTCAATAGCATTAAAAAATATAGCTGCTACTTATATAGCAAGTGGAAATGTTAAAGACGAAAAAAACAACCCTGTTGGAAATATTACTTTAACAATGGCTGGTGTTTCATCAACATTTACAAATACAAGTGGTCTATATACTTTTTCAAATCTAAATAATGGTACTTATGTAATTACTCCACGCACTACTGCTTCTTATACATTTACTCCTGTTAGTAGAACAATCACAATTAATAATGCAAGTATTACTAGTGGAATTGATTTTACAGCTATAGAAATAAAATATAATATCTCAGGAACAATTAAAGACGAAAAAGGTCAAACTGTTTCAAATGCTATTGTAAATTTAACTAGTAATTCTACTACACTAACTACAAATTCAACTTCGAGTGGTACATATAATTTATCTAACCTTTCTATTGGTGTTTATGTTATAACTCCACAAGCTACAAGTTCATATACATACACTCCTGTAAGTAGAACAGTATCAATCAATGGATTTAATCCAACTAACGGTATTAATTTTACTCAAGTTGAACTTAAATATAGCATAACAGGAAAAATGAAAGATGAGAATGGCAATGCTATGCAAAATATAAATTTGAATATTTCAGGTTTATCATCATCAACTATTAATACTTCAATTACTGGTGCATATTCTTTTGCTAATTTGTCAAATGGCACTTATGTAATTACTCCTCAAGCAAATAGTTCATATACTTTTAGTCCTGCAAGTAGAACACTTACAGTGAATGGTGCAAATATTACAACAGGAGCAGATTTCACTGGTATTGAATTAAGATATAGTTTGTCTGGAAATATAAAAGATGAACTGAATCAGCCAGTAGCAAATGTAGTTTTAAATTTATCAGGAGCATCAGCAACAACAACTAATTCAATTGCAAGTGGAAATTATATTTTTAGTACTTTGTTAAATGGTAATTATGTAATTACACCTCAAGCAACAAGTTCTTATACTTTTAGTCCAGCAAGTAGAACCGTTACAATTAGTGGTGGTAATGTTTTAGCTGGATTAGATTTTACAACAATATCTACTATAATACCAACATATTCCATTTCAGGATCAGTCAAAGATGGAAACAATGTTGCGATTTCAAATATTACTTTAAATTTGGTAGGAAATGTTAATACTCTTACTAACTCTACTTCCAATGGATTGTATCAATTAGCAAATTTGAAAAATGGTGATTATGTAATTACTCCTCAATCAACAGCTCAATATACTTTCAATCCTGAAAGCAGAACATTTACAATTAAAGATGCTAATATTACAAGTGGATTAGACTTTATCGCAGTACCAAATATTAAAACAACACATTCATTACTTGGGCTTGTTACAAATGAGTTAAATAACCCTGTTGCTGGTATTCAATTAAATTTAACTGGTAATGCCTCTACATTTACTCTATCACAAACTGATGGGGTTTATAAATTTAGTAATTTAACAAATGGAACTTATATTATTACTCCACAAGAAAATGCTTCATATACATTTTCTCCAGCTAGCAAAACTGTTACAATAACTGGAATAGATATTTCAAGTAATATTGATTTCTTGGCAATTGCTAGGAAAGTATCTGGATATACAATTTCAGGATTTATTAGAGATGAAAAAAACATAGCTGTTCCTAATATTACTGTTAGTTTTACAGGTAATAAGAGTTTAACTACTACTACTCTAGCAAATGGAAGATATTCATTAAGTAATCTTTCAAATGGCACCTATATTATTACACCACAAGCAACTAGTTCATATACATTTAGTCCAGAAAGTAGAACTATAACTATAATTAATACTAATATTTCAACTGGTTTAGATTTTGTTGCAGTTTCAATAAAAGTTGGAGCGTTTTCAATATCAGGTTTTATTCAAGATGAAAATGGTATTCCTTTTCCCAACATTACATTAAATTTATCTGGTACTTCAAACACTATAACTAAATCAATAACTGATGGAACTTATACATTTAATAATTTGATTGCTGGAGCATATACAGTTACTCCACTTGCTACAAGCTCTTATACATTTAGTCCTGTAAGTACAACTTTTAATATTACTAATGCAAACATAAATTCAGGCTTGGATTTCATTGCAATTGCTTTAGGAACAGCTAAAGTATATACAGTTAGCGGTAAAATAAGTGATGAAAAAAATCAAGGATTAGCTGATTTAGTTGTAAATATTAGCGGTGTTTCTTCAACTTTTACTAAAACATCAACTAATGGGATATATAAATTTAGCAATATGCCAAATGGAACTTATACAATCACACCACAATCAGTTGCAAGTTTTACATTCACTCCAATTAGTAGAATAATCACAGTAGATAATGCTAATTTCACAAGTGGAATTGATTTTACTATGGTAAAAATAATAAGTTTGGTTGAAATGGATTATGATTCAAATATTTTGAAAATATCACCAAATCCTGTAAAAGATATTTGTAATATAAGCTATCATAGTGAAAAAGATTGTAATATTGAGATAACATTGTATTCAAATACAGGCAGAAATTTGGGAAGGATTTATCAAGGAATAGCAACTTCAGGTGTAAATTATTACAATTTAAACATTAATAATAATGAAATTAGTTCTGGATCTTATATCTTAGAAATTAACAATTATCAGTCAAAAGTTCTTCAAAAAATAATTATTCAAAAATAGTAATAGAAAAAAGCAAACAATTAAAATCCTCAATCTATTTTGAGGATTTTTTATTTATACTGAAACAAAACAGATAAATTTGTTACTTTGCTTATGAATTTAAGAACAAATAGGAAAACTATGAAAAAAATAATACAAATAATTCTTGCTATTGTATTTCTCCAAGCCTGTGGAGATGCAACTTTAGATCCGAATAGTAACTCAAAAAGAAGTGCAAAAGATGAGATTGTTCCATTAAGTATTGGTAATTATTGGAAATATAATTGTGTAAGTATAGATTCTTTTAATAATAATTCTTATTCTTTATATGAAAGTATTTCTAAAGATACTCTTATCAAAGGAAATCAGTATTATATATTAAATGGAATGTATGTTATAGCCAATAAGGATTACAAATATTTTCAGATATGTTTTAATGATAGTACCGGATTTAAAAGGGTTGATTACGATAGTATTACATATTATGAAGCTTTATACCCCTCGAGAATTGGTGATACATTTAAAAATAGATTTGCAAGATATAGTTATGTAGTTAATAACAATGTTAAAATAACAACAAAAGCTGGAACATTTATTTGTTATAATTATCAACAGAATGATACTGTATCTGTAACAGATAATACTGGGCAAGTAAAAGGAAAATATCATATGTACACAGATTTGTATTATTCAGTTGGGATTGGTTTAATTAAAATAAAATTTAGTTTATTAACTTTGGATACGAAATTGCCTTTTGGTGAAGGTTCTAAAGAACTAATTGAATATAAGGTAAATTAATTAATGAAAACTATGAAGAAAATAATATTTATTCTAACCGCTTTTGTATTTCTGCAAGCCTGTAAAGATGCGACTTTAGATCCGAACTCCTTAAATAATTCAAATCCATTTTATGATTCAACTAATATAAAGTTTAGTTTTGTTGTTTCAAGTATTGAAGCTTGGGGTGAAGGTAGTTCTTATGGTTCAGCAGAAATAATATATTTTAATGGTGATTATAAACATTATGAAATAATCTGTGGTAAAAATCAGTATAAAGATTTTAATTATTTGCTTATAAGTAAACATGCAATTAATTTAAGTTTTTTGGATTCTTTAGATAATATTTTTATTAGTTCTAATGTTGACAGTTACCCAAATTCCTTACCTTATGGAACTGATTCAACTACAGTATGGATGTGGCCTTCTTCTGAAGAAGAATTCAGTTGGAGAAAATCAAAAAATAATAAATTTAAAAATTTTACTGCTACTACGGGAGCTCATGGTGGTAATTACAAATTTCCGGAGAATTATGATTTATTTAATAAAAAATTAGATTCTTTGCTATTTACTGAACACAAATTTTAATAACAAAAAAAACAAAAACTTGAACCAAAACTTTAAAATATATAGCGATAATAAATTAATAGATATAATCTATAATGAAAGTCATAGTCTGAAATCTCAGGCTTTTACTGAGTTGTATTCTCGTTATAGTAACAAAGTATATTTATATTGCAGGAAAGTATTTGGTGATGGAACTGATGCTGAGGATATTTTTCAAGAAACTTTTATACAGTTTCTAAAGAATATCGAGCGAAAAGTTGAAATTAAAAATGTACTTGGCTTGCTTTTAAAAATAGCACGTAATTTATCACTAAATTACAAAAGAGATAATAAACTCAACCTGACTGAACTCGAAGAAATACATATTGCTTTTACTGAAAACGAAATTGAAACCAAAGAGCTAAATCAATTAATTGAGTCAGCTTTGGACTTACTACCAGAAGAGCACAAAGAAGCATTTATTTTGCAAATTTATGAAGGGCTTTCTTATCAAGAAATTGCCGAACTTACTGAAGTGCCACTTACTACTGTTAGAAATAGAATAGTTAGAGCAAAAAATAAATTAAAAGAAATACTTACCCCTTTTTTTGAACTAAACGAAAAAAGTGAGAAAAAATATGAATAATGATATACTAAATTTAAATGAATTAATTCATTTGGTGATTGATAATGAAGCAAGTGATTTAGAAAGAAATCTTCTTTTTTCTGAACTTGCCAAAGATAGCAACTTACAAATTGAATTTCAAAATGCACTTAAGATTAACAAATCTTCTGAAACTGTTTTGAGCAATTTCACTCCACCACTTGCTCTTACTCAATCTCTTTTTGCAAAAACTGGATTGGACTATCTACCAAATGGATCAGCAACTACTGCTATTAATAATGGATCTACAATGAATCCAAGATACTTTAGCAAACTTGGAACAATAGGAACTTATATTAGTTCAAAAGTAGGGATGTCTTTTATAACAGGTGTAATTTGTAGTTTTTTTGCTTATAATTTATCAGCATATTTGCATAATAATGAATTTGCTAATAATACAAAACCTCTTGCAGTTACTAGTAATCAATCAATTCAAAATAGTCCTATTCCAGTTGAAGAAAAATCAATTTCTAAAAATGTAAATAAGCCAATTGCATTTAATACAAATTCAAAGATAAAACTCAATGAAGATGTAATTGAAAATCAAGATATAGTTGAAAATAGCTTGAATAGTAATGTATCTCAAATTGAAGAAGCTAATAATATCTATAATAATATTGAATTATCAAATTTAAACATAACTGACAATTCAAAAATTAGTACGAATCCAAAAATCTTAGTTCCACTGAAAGTAGAAAAATTTAATGAAACTGGAAAATGGATAGATGATATTTCATTAGAACTGAATGCAGTGGAAGTATTGAAGTATTTTCCAAATAGAGAAGTTACAAATTCCGATACAAGATATATAAATAACAAATCTTTGAGTGTTTTTTATAAAAATACTTATGGAATAAGCATTGGTCAGGAAAACTTACCAATATATTTAGTCCAAAGTGCTGGAGATTTGAAAAAGATGGAGTCTATCTTTTATATAGGTGGAAGTTATAAATATGATTTTGATAAAATTGATTGGCTAATGAACATCAAGCCAAGTATTACTGCTTTTGGAGGTTTTTCTCAACCGGGAGGCTTATTCAAACTACAACTAAATGCAGTATATGAATATGATAAGAACTTTGATTTATTTGTTGGTTGTGATGGTACTATGCTTGTATTCAAATATCAACAAACATACAATACAACTCAAAAAATTAGCTTAAGATATGGGATAAATGTGAGATTGTAAAATATCAAATAAATTATTACTAGGGTAATAACTCACTTTCTTAAAATCCCTTTACTAAATTTCTCTTTGCTAGTTAAATATGAACCAAAGTAATAATCACATATTATAGCAATAGAAATTCCAATAAAAGCTCCTACGATTGTATCTTCTGGAAAGTGCTGACATAAATAAACTCTTGAAAGAGCGACTATTATGGCTAATATAAAAAACATTGTTTGATATATTTTGTTTGTAATTACTGTACTCAAGAAAAATGCCAAAGCAAAAGCAGTTGTAGTATGTCCAGAAGGCATACTGTAAGTACTATATACATTCACCCAAGGAAGAAGATGAAGAGTTTTAATCCCTTCAAAATATGCTTTAGGTCGAGGAGTATTAAATATCACTTTAAGAAGTTGTGCAAGTAGTCCAGATATAGCATAAATTGTAAATAGATTAATTGCATTTTTGTAATTGAATAAAGTAAAAATTAGAGCTAAAGCAATTACAAATAATCCATCACCAACAAAAGTGAAATAGTAAAAAAAGTAATCTAAAAATGAATTATTTAAGCTATTAAGCCATAGCAAAAAAGCACCTTTTGGGGTGCTTAATATATAAATTGATGTTGTTAGAAGATATACTAAAAATAAACTTAAAAAGTATTTGTTTAGCTTTAAATAATCAATAAAACTATTCATATAATATTATCTATTTCGAATGCCATAATCGACTAAAGAAACTTTGTCAAGCAAAGTCTTACTACGACTAAGTAGCATACTATATTGTAATCTTTTGTCAAGATTGCCTAAAATATTATATGCCTCTGTAATATCAGCAAACTTTCTGGCAATGGATTCACTACCTTGATTTAAATCAGGGTGATATACTTTTGCTAATTGTCTATAAGCATTTTTAATTTCAACAGAAGTTGAGGTTCTAGCAACGCCTAAAATTTTATAGTAATCTTTAACTTTCATTATATATTTTCCATTTTTAATCAAGTGCAATTTATATCAATTGCAGAACACTAATACTAAGTATAACTTCTTATTTTTTATTCACTTAAAGAAGTATGAATTTCAATTTCAGAATCAGATGGTAACTCAGTATAGCTAATTACAGAGACCATTGGATAGCTATTGTGTATCATTCTATAAAAATATGGTCTTATTTGAGCCGAACAAATTATAATAGGCATGTGGCCAGCAATAGTAATTTCATCAATAGTATCAGATAAATTGCTTTGAATTGAATTTACTATGCTAGGAGATAGTCCCATTGTAGGGCTTGTGCTAGCTACATTTCCTGACTGCAAAGCTAAAGTCATTTTTTCTTCAAGTTCAGGATCAATTCCAATCGCATGAATTGTTCCATTCATATCTTCATATAGCTTTTTAATAGCTTCTAGTATTTTTGATAAATCTCTTATAGGAATTCCTTCACTTAGGAGATTTTGAACAACTTTTTGTACAACTGAAATAGGTAAATTATCACTTGTGATTTCGTCAACTAATGCAGGATAATCTTGTTTCAAATTATCAATCAAATGTTTGATGTCTTGTCTAGTAACTAATTTATCTGAATTCCTTCTTAATAATTCTGTCAAATGTGTTGTTAATACCGTTGCAGATTCAACAACAGTATATCCCATTATTTCTGCATTTTCTCTTTCGTGAATTGAAATCCAAGTTGCAGGTAATCCAAAAACAGGTTCTGTAACTTTAATTCCATGAATTTCACCATCGGCTGTTCCAGGGTTCATAGCAAGCAACATATTAGGATGAAGAACGTTATTTGCAATTTCATTACCCCTAATCTTAAATACATATTTTTCAGGTTCTAATTGTAGATTATCTCTAACTCTAACAGGTGGCAAAATAATTCCTAATTCGGTAGCTAATTGCCTTCTTACATTAGTTATTCTTTTGAAAACATCTCCACCTTGAGTTTCATCAACTAATGAAATCAAACTGTACCCTAACTCTATTTCTACTGGATCAACTCTCAACAACTCTTCAACTGGTTGTTCAACAGGTTCAGTTGCCTTTTCAGCTGTAGATAGTTCCATTCTCAGTTCATTATCGGCTTCATCTTTTATAGTTTGAATTCTAACAAAACCAACCATACCTATTCCAAGCGCTAATATTATAAAAGGTAACATTGGAAAACCAGGTAGTAATGATATTATAACCAAAGTTCCTGCTGCTAAAAAAAGAGGTTTTGGTCTGGCACCAAATTGTTGACCAAGTTCAATTTCTAAATTTTCAGTTGAACCAGAACGAGTTACAACTAGACCGGCAGCTACAGAAACTAATAATGC
>JAPLFM010000196.1:11671-22728 GCA_026390675.1 Candidatus Kapaibacterium sp.
GGAATTTGAGAAACAAGACCATCACCAATTGTTAAAATACTGTATGTGCTAACTGCTTGATCAAAAGCCATGCCTTTTTGAATCATTCCAATTAAAAATCCACCGATTAAATTTATAGCTGTTATAATCAAAGCTGCTATTGCATCACCTTTAATAAACTTAGCAGCACCATCCATCGACCCATAAAAGTCACTTTCTTTAGTAAGTTCTTCTCTACGTTTTCTTGCAGTTTGTTCGTCAATATAGCCAGCGTTCAAATCAGCATCAATACTCATTTGTTTACCGGGCAAGGCATCTAAAGTAAATCTTGCAGCTACTTCGGCGATTCGAGTAGAACCCTTTATAACCACAATGAAGTTAATTACAAGTAGAATAATAAATATTATCAAACCAACTACATAATTACCAGAGATAACAAAATTACCAAATGCATGTATTATATCTCCAGCCGCAGCTTCTCCAAGAATTAATCTTGTTGTTGCAACATTGAGTCCAAGCCTGAATAGTGTGGTAATAAGCAAAATAGATGGAAAAGCTGAGAATTCTAGTGGTTTAACTAAGTAAATTGAAACCATAAGTATCATTACTGAAAGTGCGATACTAACTGCTAAAAACAAATCTAAAATAACTGGTGCTAGTGGTACAATCAATAAGGCTAAGATTAGCAATATTCCTATAGCTAATAAAACGTCCTTATTTCTATTGACTAAGCCAAGGCCGTTATTAGCCATCTGTCCAAAATTGGAATCATTAAAGGCTTGAAGTTGTTTATTTTTCGCCATTTTTAGCTATATTTGTATTGAATTTCTATTGTGTAATAGAAGTAATACAAATGCTTTGCCAAGATTTTAAATTACTAAGTTTTGTGTTTATAATTTATTAATACTCTTAATTTACACCCCGAAACGAAGTTTTCAAATCAAAACCGGAAGAGAGAATTTTTTCCTTGTTAGTTAATATATCTGAATTTAAATTTTTATATTTTGCCGAACTCAACCAATCGGTCAACATTATCCAAATATCTTTTGGTTCTAATATTGGTGGAACATTAAATGCACTCAAAATTGGAAATTCAAAAAGTTTATTAGAATCTTGTAAATATTTCAGATTTGAAATTCGGCGACTATTCAATTCACTATAAGGGAAATATTCTAATAAAATTGGACAATTATATAATCTATTAGGGGATTTCGATATCTCAATTTTATAAGGTTTTGATAAAATGTAGCTATGAAAATAAATTTCATTCGGCTCATTATATCTCAAAAACTCATCAGGTCCTAAATTTAAAATCCAGTTACCTAATTGATATTTTAATGTTCTATTCCATTTTGAATCTTTTGGATATTCAACATCAATTAGATCTTTAATGTTAGAATTAAAATGATACTTTCCGTCAAAATATAATCCTTCATACATAACATCACAAATGTATAAAACACATCTATCATAATTATGTTTAGAAATTATAGGTGGTGGCTTAATTTTACTTCTATCTAAAGTGATTAGTTCATCTACACCATAAATTCCTTGTAGATAATCATAATAATCTTTATGTTTACTTATAATATTCATTTTGAGATTTTGAAATTTAATAATTTCATATTTTAACTAATTTATAAGCTTATTTCTTTCTATCACCACTTTGTCTTTCTATCATCCTACCTGGATATTCAGGAACTAAATTAATCGGATTGATTTAAAATTTTATAATACTCATTAAACTAATACCTTGAGTTCTAGCAATATTGCTCACTGTACTTTGATTAAACTGTGAATACTCGTAACCAGCTAAGAATGTAAGCTTTGTTCCAGCAAAATTAATTGATGATTCAAAAGAGATCCCAGCAATTTCTTTAGTTATAGAACCATTGCTATAACCTACTTGACCTTGAACAAATGGAGTAAATCCTGCCAATTCCAAATTTTTAAACTCTAATCTCAATTGCCCAGCTAAGTAGAAAATTGATTTTAATTCAGACGCGATTGCTACACCATTTTCTGGACTATAAGCAACTAAAAATTCACTTCTGCCTAATTTAATTCCAGGTACAATATCAATGTCTGAACCTAAGAAGTTAGAAAGGTTAAGAGGTGCTAAATTGTAACCAATACTAATATTATTTGTGCTAATAATACTACTATTTGTCAAAAGAGATAGCTCAAGTGCACCAGTATTCTTCTCGATTTTATTACTTAAATCAATAGTTATTAGAGGTATGATATTTACTGTTTCTAAATTTTTCAAATTCAAAGAGCGTATTGTTTCAATTTGCTTAAATTTTGAATTTGTTATCAAGGCTAAATTCTTATTTTCAATCGGTAATAACATCATTTCTTCTTTATTTGAAACATCTACTTTAGAAGGCAGATTAGGAACAATACTATTTTCAGGAGTTTGTATTTTCAAATCTTGAGATGACAAATTTATTGCCAAACCATCATTTTGATTTTTAGAAGTTCTACTTGAAATACTAAGGTTTGATTTAGATCTAAAAACTTTATTTGAATTAGTAACTAATACATTTTTTGAATTAACTAAACTTTCTGCTTTTTTGTCAATTGAATTTGTAACTTCACTTGAACTGCTAATAGGTATTTGAATTTTAGAAGTAATATCCTTTTGAAGACTAGGTTTTACATCTTTATTTTCATATACACCAACCACTATCAATGCAGTAATAACAGAAGCTACAATAGAAGCAGAGATTGGTAACCAAGCCTTTGCTAAGAATCCAGCCCCAACTCCTGCTCCAGCACCTACAGAAGTTGCAGCAACTTCAGCTGCAATTTTACTAAATCCTAAGGCTGCAAAAATCGCTTCTTTTGATTCTTCTTTCGGAGTGAAAGCTTCATAATCTTTTGAAATTGTTTCTCTTATTTTAAGCATGTCATTAAGCTCAGTCTGCATTTCTGGGTTTTGAGCCAAATCCGAAAACAGCTTTTCGTCCATTTCAGGACTTAATTCTCCATCAAACATTTGATGAAGTAATTCGGATGAGTTTTCAGTATAATTTTCCATAAAGCTACTATAATTATTTTTTATTTCTATTTTGTATTTTGCATTTCTTTCAAGTATGGAGCTAAAATAGTTCTTACTTTTTGTCTTGCCCTAAAAATTCTAACTTTAACACTTTCTACATTGTCATTTAGAGCTTCGGCAATATCTGAATAAGATAAACCATTATATTCTCTTAAAACAAATATTTCTCTATAATCCTCTGGCAAAAGGTCTAATGCCATTTTTACTAATGCCA
The DNA here is from genome assembly GCA_026390675.1 of Candidatus Kapaibacterium sp. Lineage (GTDB taxonomy): Bacteria > Bacteroidota > Ignavibacteria > Kapaibacteriales > UBA2268 > JAPLFM01. The sequence goes on from JAPLFM010000196.1 coordinate 14,929, forward strand.
AAAGCTCATTTTGTTCCATTGTAGATTCGTGTGAATCTGTTACACTTGACATATAATCTTCATAAGTAACCATATTCTGTTCACTTTTTTTAGATGATATGCAAAGGTTTCTGCATATTCTTAATAAATAAGCAGGAAGATTAACCATTTGTCTATCTAAACTTTTACTTTGAAAGAACCGAATGAAAGTTTCTTGAAAAACATCTTGAGCTTCTTCTTTGTTTCCGATAAATCTTAAACAATAAGCGTGAATCCTAGACGAATGTCGAGAGTAAATCTCTTCAAACGCAATTTGAGCTTCTTTTCCATTGTCACACATCAATTCGAAAAGCTCAATATCGCTATATTTTTCGATTTTACCTTTCATTTCATCTACAATGATAGTTTTTTGGGGAAAATGTTACAAACTTTTTTGAAATTATTTTTCTAATTCTAAAAAAAGTTCAAAAGGAGAGTTTTTTGCATTGCAATAAATCTTGAATTTTATAGTATTTAATTGCTCGTAAAAGCCTTCTGCATTGACACTTAGCTGTAATGTTCCAAAACTCATTGGCTGAACATTGCCTCTAATTATTTTTACACTTGAGCAGTTGCAAGAAGCACTAGTACTATCTATTTCTAGCATGCCAATTCCACGATTATAAAAATTAAGTTCTTTTTGATAAAACTTTTTGTTACCAATATTATCTTTTATATTAGATTGGTCAAATGAAATAATTGCAGTTTTTTTAACAATAGGAGCTTGTGCATTTATATTTTCAGTTTTTTTTTCTATTGAAGTGCAACTTACCAACAAACTTAATATTATTATATTAAATAATTTTGTTACCATATTAATTCCAAATATTATTTAATAAATCATCAAAACTATGGAATCCTTTGTTTTTATTAATCCAATTAGCAGCTGTTAGAGAACCTAATGCAAAACCGCTACGGTTTTTAGCTCTATGAGTAAGCTCAATCGAGTCGGAAACAGAATCTATATAAACTGTATGCCTACCAGTTACTTCGCCACCACGAGTAGAACTTACGTGCAGAACTTCATTTGCAATTTGACCATCTATAGCATTTTTTTCAATCTTAGTTTTAGATGCTACTTGTTCTATTATTATATTAGCAAGTGATACGGCTGTGCCACTTGGACTATCTTTTTTTCTAGCATGATGCATTTCGTGCATCATTATATCAAAATTTTCAACCTTGTTCATCAATCTTGAAGCTTCTTTGGTAATACGAAAAAACATTTGCATTCCAATAGAGAAATTTGAACCCCATACCAATCCAACATTATTTTTTTCAACTATTTCTTTTACTTCTTTTTTGTAATCATACCAACCAGTTGTGCCTAAAACAATACTTTTTTTGTGTTCTGCTAATATCATTACATTTTTTAAAACAGTATCTGGAAATGTGAAATCGATAGCTACGTCAAACTCATAATTTACATTATCTCTAAGTGGGTTGTTCAAATCAAAAACATCAGTTATTATATAACCATCTCTTTTTGCTAAGGCTTCAATTTCTTTACCCATATTGCCATAGCCTACAATTGCTATTTTTGGTAGTGAACTCATATAATTAATCTCAATTTCAACAATATAATAATTTTAAATATAAAGAATTCAACCTAAAGAAACAAAATAATTAGTTTAGAAGTGTAAATAAAAGGTTTTTGATTTAAACGTAAACAATTAAACCATAATTTGAGTTGACTTAATTCTTCCTTTAGAAAAATTGCGAGAGTAATTTGGATTTGTTTTAGGTGGGGTTCCTAAAAAAAGTTCTAATTTAACACAGAAAGTTTACAAATTGCATTTTATAACTCCAGCATTAATGCTGGGGATTATGGTATGAATAAATATTATTGGGCTTTAGCCCTGAAATTGAAACTAATATAAGATATTTCATTTTCGACTTTTCTTTAATGCTAATCTCTCAGCAAGAAAAAGCTTTGGAATAAATTGATCAAACATCTGGTAATAACCTGTTTGACTCAAGTGGTCAGCACCTTTTGCTAAAGTAAAATAGTAATCAAAATTTTTACTGTCAAGTTTGTTTTTTAGTTTGAAAGCTGTAGCAGAACAAACATTTATATCAAATTCATTAGCAGAAATACATAACATAGGTAACTCCTTCGCTTTCTCTATATTGTTTATGAGTTATACCTTGTTTTGTTCCACTTCATTCTCATTACAAAGTTCAGGTTATGTCTATGAATTGTATATATTGTTCAAATGAACTAATAAAACGTGGAATTAGTGCTAATAAAGTTAAAGTTTAACATAACTTTTGTTAAATGAAAAATTATTTTGTAATTTAGATTAATTGTAATTTATCTTAATGGAGAAAAATATGCATTTACAGATTATACAAGATTCTAATGGTCAAGATACAGGTGTATTTGTTCCAATAAACGAATGGAAAGTTATAATTCAAAAATACAAGGATTTACAAGAAATTGTAGAGCATCCAAAAACTAAAAAAATAAAACTCTCTAGTTTGTATGGAGCAATTTCTAAAGGAACTTCAGATAAATTATCAAAGAACATAGAAGATAGTAGAAACGAATGGGAAATTAGAGTAAAAGAGCAAGAATAAAATGAAATATTTACTTGATTCAAATATTATAATTGACTTTTTAAAAGGAGCATTAAATACTAATGTTTATGAATTTCTATTACCAATAATTGATGATGAAGTTATCCTTTCAATAATTAGTAAAATGGAAATATTGGGATTTAATTTTGAAAATGAGAATGAAGAAAATATTTATAAAACTTTTATTGAGAATTCACTTATATTAAATTTGTATGAAAATATAGTAAATAAAACTATTGAAATTCGTAAAAATAAGAAAATTAGATTAGCAGACGCTATAATTGCCTCAACAGCCATTTCAAATGATTATACTCTAATAACTAGAAATATTAAAGACTTTAAGAATATTAATGAACTCAAATTTTTAGATTATAGTGAAATTTGAATATTATACCAAAATACCAAAACTCTCTGAATGGCACTTTTAAGGAAGTGAACAGCAAGGACGTTTTTCAGAAGTTAGTTCCTCCCTACCCGTTTTAAAGTCTAAAAGACTTTGAAACATTGGCGGAGGGCTGGGGTGGGGTTCCTAAAAAAATGCTAATTTAACAGAAAAAGTAATTATAATATAGAACTGCATTGCAAAAATTATGGGGTAAACGACATAATCTTTCAAAAAATGATAAAAATATAATTAAAGATTTACTTTGGGATCTACAAAATGCACTTTCAGATATTAAGTGATAAATTCTATACTCAAATAATTCCTATTATAACTAAAAGATTTCAAGACTTTAAACCTACATTTGAGGTGAATAATAATGTCTATTTTTTTTAGGTGAGTTCAGTTTATATTTATTGGAAAATATAGAAAATGATAAATCTTCTATGATGCAATAAATTTTTTGAAGAAGCACTGGAAAATGGAGGTTCTGCTACTGAAGATGCAATTGTCATACAATTATTTGAGAAGATATATGAAAATAATGAATTATCAGATAGAATTGAAATGTCATTACCAGAAAATTCCCAACAAATATTTAAAAAATTTAGGTAATAGCAGAACATAATTAAAAAAGATTAATACAATTTCGGTAATACTCCTAAATAACTTTTGGAAGTTTTGATTTTATAAAGAAGCAACTGAATTTTGAGGTATCGACTTAGCAATTGCTTTTAAGACTGTGTTAATATTTTCAGATGACTGAAATACTTTTGCAATGTCTTCATCAATTTCTACAAAAGTTCTGTTTTTGCGAAAATATGGATTCCTTTTTACCTTAGAATAATCAATTTTGTATTCTGGAAGCAAATCATCATCTTTTATGTCAATATTTATTTCTGCTTTCTTCATGTCTTTTTCTTTCAAATTTAGTTGCTTTACGAGAACTTATTAATCTTATTTTATCGTTTCTTTCAGTAAACGAAACAAATAACAAATTGTTTTTAATTGAATAACCAATTAACAAAAATCTTTCTTCTTTTTCTGAATGAAAAGAATCATGGATGAAAGCTGCAAACTCATCATCCCAAACAGTCATTGCTTCTTCAAAAGAAACCTTATGTTTGTTATAATTATAAATAGCTTTTTCATCATTCCAATCAAACTCAATTTTACTTTTAGTTGATATTTTCATTTTCAATTTATCTTGTAAAAAATGCTTTCTTGCATTTTTTATCTTTGATTTTAATATATTATAAATACACGAAAAACGAAATAAATTATTATATTGGTAATTGCATTCAGAAGTTGGTTCCTCCCTCCCCGTTTTAAAGTCTAAAAGACTTTAAAACATTGGCGGAGGGTTGGGGTGGGTTGTTTTTTTCAATACTATTTAATTGCTCTAAAGGTTAAATTTATTCTTGTATCTTTTACTTTTTTTTCTTTGGGAACACTATGTTGCCAATAATGTTGTAGTTGTCCGCTCATAATTAATAATGTGCCGTGTTTTAGTGGGAATTCAAGTTTAACTGAATGGTCATCATTTCTTCTAATTAAAAATCGTCTTGTAGCCCCAAAGTTTACAGAACCAATAATTGGATTTTCCCCCAATTCTTTTTCTGCATCGGTGTGCCAGCTTATGTAATCTTCACCATCTCTATACCAATTCATTAATACGCTATTAAACTTAATATTAGTTTGTTTTTCAATTTGTTCTTTGATAAATAAGAGTCCTTTGTTCCATTTGTTTGGTTGTAATGTTAAACCTGAATAGGTATAAGGTTTGTCACTGTCACCATACCATGCTGAATAACGAGGTAAAGAAAGTTCCTTACCATACATATTCAATTTATCGTGGTGCCAATTGATATTCTTAAATATTAAATTTGACAAATTTTCTTTTTCAAACTCTCTCAAATTTATAGTTTTCCAATCACAGGATTCGTTTTCTAAAAAATACTCTAAAGTCCTGTCACTTATTTTCTCATTAAAATAATGCTCAATATAAATGATTTCACCATTAGGAACTTTGACAATATATCCTTTTAAATCCGGATTAAATACGCAATTAAAACCATCCAAAATTGGAATTTGAAAAGGTAAATTTGCGTTTTGAGAATTAAATAAATCCATTTTTTATTTCGCTAATTTTTCAATATAATCAACTAATTTCCCAAGAGGTTTAGATACACTAGAATGTAATTTTATGTAGTCTTTATTACCCACAATGTAGATTGTGTTCCTTGCTCTTGTTACGGCAACATTTACAGATTCCGGCACCATGTTGTCAATCCAAAATATTTTCCTTTCAGGTGAATTGTAAGTAACGACTAAACTATAAATCATGACATCTTTTTCATCACCTTGAAATATATTAACCGTATTTGCAATAATCCTTGTTCTTAAATGTAATGGTAATTTATTATGTAAAGCTTCTGCTTGATGTCGAAATGGTGTTACAATACCAATGGAAATATCAGGATATTTATTTGCAAAATGGGTAGCTATTTCAATTGATTTTTCAACTTCTGCTTCATTGATATTTATATTATCCGCTTTATGTTTTCCCACAACATCTATCCACTTTATGCCACTCGGTTCAATTCTAAAATTCTCTTTTTTAGTACAAATTTTCAAATCAACACCAAGTTTTGGATTGTAAAAAGCTTCTTTAGAATATCCAATAATTTCTGGGTGGCAACGATAATGTCTGTCAATATTTACAACTACATTGTTGTTCTTTGCATAGGTTAAAAATGCTTCGCTGTAATCCCACAAAGATTTCTCTTTATATTTTAAATAAATCGAACCGCTAAGATGAAGATGCTCCTTTATCATTTCTTCTTCAAATTTATTTAAAGAGGATATGTGTTTTAACTGTAATGGATCGCCAATTACAATCAATTGTTTTGCTCTTAAAATAAGAGGAATTGCAGAAGCAATATCACATTGGGATGCTTCATCTATTACAACCATATCAAATAATTCATTTGTAAGTGGTAACGATGTTTTTGCTGATAAACTTGTGACAGAAATAATATTATAGATTTCTAAAAATTTTTTTGTGGCATTTGAAAATAATTCTAAATCAACATCCATCCAAGGAATACTATCAGGCAAAAAATCTTTATAATTATTTATATGAGTATGAGAAGAATTGAAAAGTTTATTTTCAATTTTTTCTTTTAGAACAACCTTACTTTGATTAATTATCTCAAATTCACAATTTGAAATAATTTTCAGTATCTCTTGTTCTTGTGAATTAACATTTGCTATATATTGCTCTGCTTTATTTAATTCTATAGTTTTTAAATCTAAATCATTTTTAATTCCTGAATGTTCATTATAATAAACTGATACTAATTCAATTGATTTTAATATTTCATTATAATTTTCTAAAATTTTAGAGCCGTTTTTAAAATCTGATATTTGATTAGGAATGTGATTGAAAATATCTTTAAAATCTATATGAGTTTCATCTATAAAAGTTATGAGTTCATATGCGTATTTTTGTTTTGTAAACCAATCAATCCAGAATTTATTAAATCCTGAATATTTAAATTCAAAATGATTTCTTTTTTTCTTGGTTGTAGAATGATAGGTTTCAATAATACCAATTTTATGATTTAATCTAATTTTTTCAAATATAGGATTGTTTAAAGTTATGTTTGAAAGTTTTTTTACTAATTTTTCAACATTGATTTTGAATTCGGGTATTTTTAATTGAAGTTCATTTCGTTTTGAAAGTTTTCTTTTATTTTCTTTTTTAATGAGTATTAATTCATTAAGCTTTTCTTGACCATTTTGAAGATTGGTGTTGTTATCTAATAAGGCGGGCTTTAATGCACAAATTCTATTTATTTCAGGCAACGTATTTTCACCTAATATTTTTTTATTGCCAAACCTTAAAAAGAAACCTAAATTTTCTTCTTTGTCAAATCTACTTTTAACATTGTCAACGGCTTGGTTGTTTTTACTAGCAACAAGTACTTTTTTGTTTTGCAAAATAGCATTCGCCAAGATATTTGTAATAACTTGAGTTTTACCACTTCCCGGTGGACCAGTTATTACCGTTACTTTGTTATTAAAAGCAGTAAGGACCGCATTCTTTTGACTGTCATCTAAATTGCTAATTTGAATTAAATCATTTTCTGAATAACTATTTAATTTGTTGTCAATCGGTTTGTTAAATAAAAAATTACTTAACAAACTATTATCTATTACAGAATGACTGTTTACTTTTCGTAACTCTGAATAAATTTGACTTAATGCAGGATTTTTTGAACTTAAGGCAAATGATAATTTATTGTCAAATTTAATATTTTGATCAAGTCTTGTAATTAAAATATTGATAACATCTTCAATAGTGTTTTGTTGTTTAATTAAGTTTTCAAGTTCATCTATTCCTTCTTCATCCTTTTCAAATTTGGAAGTTAGTGTACTGTAATTTAACTCAAAGCTTGATAATTGCAGTTTAACCTTTTGTGATGTTGTATCAATCCCTTGTATGTCATCAAAAAGATAAGTGTAATTTAATATTGTGTATTTCTTTGTATCAATTTCAATTTCAACTGCAATATTTAAATCTTTCGGCCATTTTTCAGTTTTGTTGTTATTAAAAATATCAAGAAACAATTTATTGCTTTCTAAATCAATTACAAATTCATTATTTTCATTAAGGCTATAATTCAAATAATTATAATCTTCAATTGAAGGTTCTTTAAGCTGTTCTAATTCAACTACAAACTTGTAATATTCTATAATTCGATCCAGCGAGTTTAATTTATTTGAATCAATAGCTTTTAACTTTTTTTCTAAAA
>JAPLFM010000277.1 GCA_026390675.1 Candidatus Kapaibacterium sp.
AATAATATCAATAACTTATAAATGTTTTTAAAGCTGAATATTTGTGTAAAACATTAAGCATTGCTGCAAAATCTTTTGGGTGAGGAACTTCAAAACTTATTTTTTCTTCAGTTTTTGGATGAGCAAAAACTAAAGATTTAGCATGCATAGAAATTCTATTCATTATTGGTTTTTCTTCAGTATGTTTTTTTAGATTGAATTTCTTTTTCTTAATTGATGAAAGAAGAAATTCAGTACCACCTCCATACATAAAATCAACCAAAAGAGGGTGACCAATAGCTGCTACATGAACTCTTAATTGATGATGCCTACCAGTAATTAAATTACATTCAGTCCAAGTTGAATCTTTAAATCTTTCTTTTACTTTCAATATAGTTCTTGATTCTTTACCCCTAGCCGAAGGCATTGAAAGTCCCTTTTTTGAAGGGTGTGCAACGATAGGTATATCAATATCAATTTCATCTTTTTGAACAATTCCTTTCACTACAGCATCATATATTTTTGATACAAAATGATTTTGAAATTGAAGACTTAAATGCCTATGTGATTCAGCATCTTTTGCAAATACCATTATACCACTTGTTTCTCTGTCAAGTCTATGAACTATGAAAATTTCACCATACTTTTGTCTAAGAATACTGTCTAAACTCGGCAATGAAAGATTATATCTATCAGGAATAGTTAACAATCCAGCAGGTTTATTTACAACAACTATTTGTTCATCTTCAAATACAATACTAAATTCGTTTTTTTCTTTCATTTTTATATTAGTTTTAATCTCTTTTTATAAGACTTAAATGTATTGCTCAATAGCATTGCTATTGTCATTGGACCTACTCCACCTGGGACTGGAGTAATTAAAGATACTTTTTCAAGTACATCTTCGAAATCAACATCACCACAAATTTTATAACCTTTTTCATTATTAGCATCTACCCTATTAATTCCAACATCTATTATCACACAACCTTCTTTAATATCTTTTGCTTTGATAAAATTTGGAACGCCTATTGCAACAACTAATATATCTGCTTGTTTTGTAAATTCAGTCATATCTTTTGTACCAGTATGTACAATAGTAACAGTTGAATTAGCAATATTCTTTTGATAAAATAAATTCAAAATTGGCTTCCCTACTATATTACTTCTTCCAACTATAACTACATGTTTACCGGAAGTTTCAACTTTATAAGCCTTTATTAATTCTATAATTCCAGCGGGAGTACAAGAAACGAAACAATCAAGTCCAATTACTAATTTTCCAACACTTGTTGGATGAAATCCATCTACATCTTTCTCAGGATTTATTTCTTCTATTACTCTATTTTCATTTATTTGTTTTGGTAATGGTAATTGAATTAGTATTCCATCAATTGTATCGTCATTGTTCCAATTATGAATATAATCCATAACTTCATTTTCTGTAACATCACTTGGTAATCTAAGTATTAAGGAGTTAAAACCTAATGTTTTACAAGCTTTATCTTTACTTGTTACATACGATTCTGAAGCTGGATTATTACCAACAATCATTAGAGCTAGTCCAGGTTTTCTTTTTCCTTGACTTAACATTATCTCTGTTTCTAATTTTATATTTCCTTTTATTTCATTAGAAACTTTTTTCCCGTCAATAATCTTTTCAATCACTTTAAAACCTATAATAAATACCAGAAGTCAAAATATTAAATTTACTAATGTTTGCATCAATTGAGATTCCAAAATTCCCTATTTCTTTATGAAGCCCAAATACAAGTTTATAATTATTATCCTTAAGGGTTAAAGAAGAAACTTGAACAACTTTATCACCGGGATAACCAGGTGATGGATCAATAACAGCAGGTGGAGCAATATAATTTGGATCGTCTTTTGACAAAATCCATCTTGGATTACTTTCTAACATCCCTAAAAGTAATTGTGTCTCTTGCATTAATTTGTAAGTAAATTTAGACTCAATTGTTACATTTTCGAAAGAAAAACCACAATAAACATCAAACCAATCTTTAATTTTTTTACTGGCGTGAAGATTAAGATTTATAATTTTTGCATCAGCTTGAAGCTGTGAATTAGTAGCTCCAACTTGATTTGTTAGGCTTGTAGCTTGATATACTGCCTGTAAAGCCATATTGAAACTTGGGTCTTCAAAATATTGTGAAAGATTATGCTTTAGACCTAAACCATAAAATGAGAATTTCCCAATTGATGTACCCATGTCTACTGGAGGAATAAACCTAATAAGTAGTTCAGTACCATAATAAGAACCAATTTCAATTTGAGGAACTCCCGCAATTAATGAACTAAAGTTACCACCTGGTGGCAAAGTAATTCTAGATGGAAGTTTACGTAAAATATTATTAATTGTATCTTGCAATGCTTGACTGACAACTTTTACACCAGGTACTTTGGAATTTAAAATATCAATTCTATTACTTGCTATCCTAACTAAAGTATCACCATTTAAAGGAAAAAAAGCTTCTTGAGATCCTAAAATTGTTGCAGCTCTTTCTGGAGTTTTCAATGTTCTTATGTCAATTGTTGGTTTGCCATTTTTATCAACTGCTCCATTAATTCCGTCATAAAGTAAAGTTTTAAATAAATAATGAACAAGATTTGCAGTATCTAATTTAACTACACCAAAAGTGCCATTTACAAGTCCTAAAGAAACAAATTTTAATGCATTAGAATCTTGATATTCCTCTTGAGGAAGTTGTGGTGAGTAAGTTTTCATGTCATCTCTTACCAATCCAGCCATTCCATTTAAACTTACTCTAAAATAAGCTTTTTCAACCTTGGTTGGTACATAAGCTGAAGAAAAAAATCTTGAATTTGCTGTTGCATTTATTGCTTGAACTAATGGTTTCATAAACGGAACACCATTTAATTCGAAAATATCTTTAGCTATATATCGAGATAATTCAACAGACATAGCATTAGCATGTGGCATTTCCTTTGGATCTTGAGCTAATGCAAAAGTAGTAAAAACAAGAAAAAGTAATGTTAATAATTTCATATTATTTTATAAGTTTAGATTTTGCAAAAAAGTACACTGGTATAGCTATAATAGCAAATATAACTGCTTTCAATAGAAACATTGTTAAAGACCAAGCTAAAAAGAAAAAGAAACTAATAATTTTAAATGCAATTAAAGCAACAATTATTGCTATTATTATAGATAATGTATTTTTCATGGAAAACAAATTTATTTAGTGTTTGATTGTATTAATTAAAAATCCTATTAACTCTTTAAGTTAAAAATCATTTTAACAAAATTAAAATAAAATGTACTAAAAACTAAGTTATTTTTTCAGTTGATTAGTTTTAATGATAACAAATTGAAAAATAATTAAAACCCCATAAGCTGCAAAAGGTAAAATCGCAATTTTCATTAATGTCTGATATCTAGGAATAACAAAAAATGTAATAGCGAGTAAAGTATGATAAGTAAGAAATAAATATGAAAATAAGTGTCTATTAATGGAAAATGATTTGTAAAGTCCAATAAATGCCATTGATAAAGTAAGGAACCAAGGCATAAAATATAAAACATTTTTACTTCTTTCATCATTTGGATACAACAACCACAAATGGAGAATTTTCTTGAATGATTTAATAACTTCCCTTTGAGGATTTGCGATTAATTGATTTATACCTTCTTTCATTAAGAGCTTATTTGATTCTATTTCAACATTAGATTTGTTTTTTAATATTGCAATTTTTGCTTTAAGTAAAGGTGTTAAATATAAAGAATCAGGTATATTTGAAGTATGACCTTTGTAAAAATTATAACCACTATTTGAAGTTAGAAAAATAAATTCATTAAAGACATTATAATTTCTAATCTGCCAAGGTAAAAGTAAAAGCAAAAAAGTTAAAATAAATATTGCACTCTGTTTGAAATATTTTTGAAATATTAAATATAAAAAAATGATAAAAGTAAACAGAATAAATTCAGATCTAAAATATACAATAATAACAGAAATTATACTCAAAATTAAAATAAATGAATAACTTTTAAACTTTTCTTTATTTAAAAGTAAATTTAATATTATTATAACACCTAAATGGTATAATATTGATGGGCCTGCAATATTTGAAAGATAAATAAATTCAGGAGTAATGGCATAGATTAATGCTGCAATTAGACCAACTTTGTTTCCAAAGTTTTTAGATGTGAAATTATTTAATTGTATAATTGTTAATAAACTAAATAAATTTTGAATAGTATAAAATATAATATTTCTAATTAAAATATTTTTAATGAACAAAAATGGTAAAACAAAAAAAACATATCCTGGTGGCATAAAAGCAGAAGGATAAGTTCTTGTATAATTTTGAAATCCCCATTCTAAAGAATCGCCATTGAAAAAATGAAAAGAATATCCATTTCCATTTAAAATATATTTAGAAATTTCACCATATTCCCAATAATAATCTTTGTAAATGTTTCCAAAACTAAGCATAAAAATAAATCGAGCAATAAAACCTATTAACAGAATAAAAATGATTGGATTTATTGATTTTAATTTATTCATTTAATAATTTATTTACTTAGAAATCTCTAAAATTTCATATCTTTGTAAGCCATTTGGTAAATTTACTTCAGCAATTTCACCTACTGCCTTACCCATAAAAGACTTACCAAGTGGAGAAGTTATTGCGATTTTATTCATTTCATAGTCGGCTTCTTCTGGAGAAACTAATTGATAGTTTAATTCCATATCGTTTTTAAGATTTTTAATTTTAACTTTTGATAGAATATAAACCTTATCATCAGGAAACTCATTAGAATTGATAATTTGACTTCTTGATAGAGTTTGTTGAATTTTAGAAATTTTAAGTTCCATAAGTGCCTGAGCATCTTTAGCAGCATCATAATCAGCATTTTCAGACAAATCTCCATGAGCACGAGCATCTGCTATCTTTTGAGCCATTTCTTTACGACCACGATGTTGTAAATCATACAATTCAGCTTCAAATTCTTTTGCTTTTTCTTTTGTTAAATATACAGTTCCAGTCATGAAATATACCTATTTTTTTATATTGAAATTTGAATTAAAAAATGCCATTTCTTGTTAAAAATCAAGAAATGACATTTTGTAAATTCGAATAATGTAATATAACTAATTAAATTCTTAAAAAAAAGAACTACATATCAGAAAGTAAATGACCAAGTTTACTTTTTTTAACTTTTAAATAATTAATATTATTATCATTTGGTTCTATTTGAATTGAAACTCTTTCAACTATTTCAATTCCATAACTTTCCAAACC
>JAPLFM010000146.1:0-6512 GCA_026390675.1 Candidatus Kapaibacterium sp.
AATGAAATAATCAGAATAAAGTGTTGAAAAATATAGGGTTAAACTGATTTTAACCAAAATATATTTGAAAAACGAAATTGGAAAATTTTTCCAAATCTTTCCAAAAACCAGTTGATTTCTATTTTAAATTGCCTCTTTGATGATCTAATATTAAAATGAAAATTTTAATATTCACAACTGTTAGAATTAATACTATTTTCAACATTACACTCTAAATCGATTTTTATAATTGTTTTCAAATAAAATCATTTATTTGCTAAGTTAATATAATTTTATACAAAATATATGACTGAAAAAGGCTAAATTTGCGTTGAAATTTTTTACAAAAGAGAAAATTATGCTCGATTTAAAATTTATACGAGAAAACGCAGAATTCGTAAAGATAAATACTTCAAACAAAAATGCAACTGAACACGTTGATTTAATAATAAGTCATGATGAACGAAGAAGAGAAATTATCCAAGAAGTGGAAAAAATCAAAAGTCAAAGAAATTTGGTTACTAAGGAAATTGCAGATTTAAAAAAAGTAGGTAAAGATGCTTCTGAAAAAATCTTTGCAATGAAAGGTGTTTCAGATCAAATTAAAGAATTAGACGATGAATTAGGCGAAGTAGAAGATGTAGTAAAATTATATATTATGCAAATTCCTAATATGACACATGCTAGTGTGCCTATTGGTAAAAATGCAGATAATAATTTGGATGTAAGGCAATGGGGTGAAATAAAAAAAGTAAATCACAAATTAAATCATATAGAGATTGCAACAAAACTTGGGATTGTAGATTTTGAAAGAGGTGCTAAAGTTGCAGGTGGTGGTTTCCATTTCTATACCGCCAAAGGTGCAAGACTTGAGCGAGCACTTATTAATTTCTTCCTAGATACACATACCGATATTCATGGTTACACTGAAATGATGCCACCATTTGTAGCAAATAGGAACTCAATGCGAGGCACTGGACAGTTACCTAAAATGGCTGAAGATATGTACCATTGCCAAGAAGATGATTTATTTTTGATACCAACAGCCGAAGTACCACTTACCAATTATCACAATGGCGAAATTTTAAGGGCTGAAGAGTTGAATAAACGAATTTGTGGTTATTCACCATGTTTTAGAAGAGAAGCCGGGAGTTATGGTAAAGATGTAAGAGGATTGCTTCGCGTACATCAATTTAACAAAGTAGAATTGGTTAAATTTGTTAAACCAGAAGATGCTTTTGATGAATTAGAAAGTTTGGTTAGTGATGCTGAAGCACTTTTAAAATCTTTAGATTTGCATTATAGAGTAATATTATTATGTACTGGCGATACAAGCTTTGCTTCTGCCAAAACTTATGATATTGAAGTATGGTCACCTGGTGAAGAGAAATGGCTTGAAGTATCTAGTTGTTCAAACTTTGGAGATTTCCAAGCAAGAAGAGCTAATATTAGATTCAAACGAGATGCAAATGCAAAACCAGAATTCCTACATACTTTAAATGGATCTGGACTTGCTACACCAAGAATTATGGTTGCGATTATAGAAAACTATTTTGATGGAGAAAAGCTACATATTCCAAAAGTTTTACAGAAATATGTTGGCTGTGAATTTATTGCTTAAGTATTTGCTTTTAGCTTTTTAAAACATTTAATTTATTGAAATGAAGAACAAATTATTCCTACTTTTATTAATATTGCTAGCTTATACTACTAATTCTATAAGCCAATCAACATATACACCTTTAACCAATGAAGAGATAAAAGTACTAATCCCTTCAGAAACAAGAATTGTAAGCTCTTTAGCTGGGTCTTGGCAAAGAATTGATGATAATGGAAATACTTCAAGAATTATTTTACCTTATTCTGAAAGAGATATTTCTTCAATTACATATCAAAAAGATATAAAAATCTCTAAAAACTTACTAAATTCTCATTCATTTCAAATATACTTTTTAGGTGTTGAATCACACGTCGAAATATATATAAATGGGCAATTCATTGGTAAGTTCTTAGGTGGTGGTACTCCATTTTATGTAACAATTCCTACCAAAATGGTTGCAGGTGAAAACAATTTACTAAAGCTAGTAATTACTGAAGCTGAAACTCAAGCTAAATTAATAAAAGAAAATACTCTTTTTGCAAAGAAAACATATTTAGGTATGATTAGAGAAGCTTTTTTAATTGCGACACCTAAAGTTTGGATTAGTGATTTGAAATATAGTACTTTAGGCAATAACTCTAGTACTAAAATAAAAATTAAATCTAAAATTAGTGCAAGTGGTTTGGATTTAACAAATCACAAAACAGATGATAGTGCTGGAATTGGGAACTTGGGTAAAGTAAGTATTAATGTTCAAGCATTTTTATTTAACAAAATAACTAAATCACTAGTTGGTGAATCATCTTTAAAATCATATACAATTGAAAACGAAAGAACAATTTTGGATGAATCAAATATTGATTTGATTTCACCACAACTTTGGTCTCCTGAAAACCCAAATTTATATGAGCTTAAAATAAAAGTTACCAAAGGTGATACAAAACTAGATGAATTCGGTACTGATCTTGGGGTAAGGAACTTTAAGATATTAAATATAGATGGGAAAAACAAACTACTGCTTAATGACCAAGCTTTTGAAATAAAAGGTGTTAGTTACATTGAGCATTACGGATCTGGTAATCAAACTCTTTCAACTAAAAGAATGGAAGATGATGTTAAATCCTTAAAGACTTTAGGTGCCAATTTAGTAAGAGTTAAATTTGGAAGCCCACATCCATATTTTGTTCATTTATGTAATAGATATGGTTTGTTTGTAATTATTGAACTACCACTATATGATGTACCAGCAAAAGTACTTGGATCTGATGAAGTTCAAGTTTTAATGACAAACTTAGGTGAAAGATACATCAGTGCTTATGAAAATTTCCCATCTGTTTTAGCTTGGGGAATAATTTCAGGTTCTGATGAAATGGCTGTGCAAACTCTCAAATATAACAATAAAATTACAAGTTTTTTTAAAAATTCATCAAGTAAGCTATTATATAAAATTGTAAATTTTGGTAGCCAAGATTTTGATTTCAAAAATATTGATTTAATTGGAATTCAGAATAATGAAAAGCTTCATTCATTTGATGAAGTTAAATCTGAGATCTCAAGACTTACATTACTAACAAAAAATAAACCAGTGTTCTTATCATTTGGTGTTACTATTCAACCTCAAAATAACAATGGTTATGCCGATAGACTTTCAGTAGAATATCAAGCACATTATATTAGAAATATACTCTTATTAGCTAAAGAAAGAGATTTAATTGGTTCAATTTATAATTGCTTTAATGATTATGAATTAAACTCTCCATTACTATTGGCAAATAATGAAAATCCATATTTAGCTTCTAATGGTTTGCTTAATATCAATAGACAAGAAAGGCTTTCTTATAAAACTCTACAAACTTTATTTAATAACGAAAAAGAGCCACTTTTAAATGCAGGGAGTTATTCTGAAAAAACACCAATTGTATATATAGTAGTTGGAGTTTTAATAGTTATTTTAATGGGTGGGATGTTTAACAGATTTAGAAGATTCAGAGAATATTTTACGAGATCATTATTAAGACCCTATAATTTTTATGCTGATATTAGAGATCAAAGGATTATTTCTTCATCACAAACTTTTGCACTAGGTCTTTCTATTTCTTTGACTATGGGGCTGTTTTTCTCTTCAATTTTATTTTATTATAGAACAAGCGAAATTTCAAACTATTGGTTAAGATTGTTATTCCCTTCTGTAAATATTCAAGAAATATTGTTTTCATTAGTATGGCGACCAGAGGCATTGTTAATTTCATTAGCTATGATTTTTTTCTTGTTGCAATTTTTAGTTGCAGCTATAATAAGAGTTTTTTCAATATTTGTTAGATTAAGAATCTCATATAGAGATACTCTAACAATTACAGTATGGTCAGGAGTACCGTTTTTACTCATTTTACCAGTTGCAATGTTAATTATGAAACTACTCGCAATATCAGAAATATTCACAAGTATTTTACTTTTTGCAAGTTTGATGATTATTATTTGGGGTATTTTAAGGATGTTAAAAGCAACAAGTGTTGTTTTTGACAAACCGGTTGCAAGAGTAAATGTAATTGGATTTTTGTTCTTGTTAGCTACTTTAGGAATTCCACTTGCATATTATCAAATAAAGTATTCTTTTCTAGACTATGGAGAATTTATTTTTAAAGTGCTAATGAAAATCTAAACACTATGAATAACGTGTTTTACTACACCTTGGATTTCGAATTGCCAAAATGGTAGAATTTCAATTGGTAGGAATTTTTCATTTGCAGAATATAAGTAAGCTTTTCCATCAATTATACGGAATCTCTTTACTGCCATTTCACCATTTAAAGAAGCTATAACTACTTTGTTATCTTTAGGGATTTCAGTTTTATCTACTACTAAAACATCGCCATTAAAGATATTATCATTAATCATACTTTCACCTTGAACTCTTACTAAGTAAATATTTTTGGGATAGGGTGCTAAATACGTGTTAAGATCAATTGACCCCTCACTTAATTGTACCACTTTACTCTTGTAGTTCCTCACATTTGCAGGGAGAACTGGTGCTTCAAAGCTATATTGAGTTTTAAGTTCTGCTAATTTATTAACTTTCATAGTTTTTCAATAATAAAATTACTATTTATAATGTAAATGTAATAAAAACATTTACTTTGTAAAGTAATTGAAGTCAATTCCTGTGCCGAATTTAAAAAGAATGAATAACTTTTGTAACAGTACCTAAAATAATATAATCAATTAGATTCCCGAAATTAAGAGGAATGAATTGAGAATTGTCAGATTCTAAATAGACATCATCTCCAACTATTCTATAATATTTAACTGTTAAACTATTATTGACTGAAACTACAACAATCCTACCATCGGTAGGTTGTATAGCTTTATCAACTACTAATATATCTCCATCTCTAATCCCTGCAGTAAGCATTGATTCATTTCTCACTTTCGCAAAAAAAGTAGCATTAGGATGTTCGACCAAGAATTCATTTAAGTCAACATGACTATCTACTTCAGTATCAACTGGAACAGGAATTCCAGCGGCAACAGACATCGTAAAAAATGGAATCTCTGTACTTGAAAAAACTCCAAATTCAATAATTTCTACATCAGACATAATATTGTATCCTGATAATTAAGTAATTTTTTTTATTAAAATAGTGGCAATGAAAATAATTCATAGTTCCCCCCACTTTTGAATATGTAATTTACAAATTTTATTTGATAAAATACTAATAGATTTTGTTTCTATGTATTATTTTTTCTTGTAATCATTCTTACTAACAGTTAAACTAATAAAGATGAGTTTTTTACAAAGTATTTCTCATCTCATTTATTTTGAGAACTTATTAAGGAATCATAGGTTGTTAAAGCCTTAAATTTAAGTATAATTTTAGTAGAATTTAATTAATATTGTTATATGAAACCTTATCAAAAAACCGATTTCAGTTTAATTTATAATTTTTTTGAAGTGATATCGTCAAATTTCTTTTCCATACTTAGATTTGTTAAATAGAATGATTACTCAAGATTATATTGAATTAGAAGATAAATTTGGTGCAAATAATTATCATCCACTTGATTTGGTTATTAAGGAAGCTAATGGATTATGGTTAACTGATATAGACAACAATAAATATTTAGATTGCTTAGCTGCATATTCTGCAGTTAATCAAGGACATTGCCATCCAAAAATATTAAATGTATTTATAGAACAAGCAAAAAAAGTAACTCTTACAAGCAGAGCATTTAGAAATGAGAAATTGCCTCTATTTTACAAAAAACTAAATGAAGTTACTGGATACGAAATGGCTTTGCCCATGAATACCGGTGCAGAAGCAGTTGAAACGGCTATAAAAGTAGCTCGAAGATGGGGATATAGAGTAAAAGGAGTTGAGGCAAACAAAGCTCAAATAATTGCTATGACTGACAATTTTCACGGTAGAACTACGACTTTAGTAAGTTTGTCAACCGAAGAAGCATATAGATCAGATTTTGGACCATTTACCCCGGGATTTGAAATAGCTAAATATGGTGATATTGAAGATTTAAAAAGTAAAATAACTAAAAATACAGTAGGAATTATTTTAGAACCAATACAAGGTGAAGCTGGAATAATAATACCTAAAGCTGGATATTTGAAAGAAATTGAAAAATTATGTCAAGAAAATAATATTTTATTTATTTGTGATGAAATTCAGTCAGGATTAGGTAGGAGTGGTAAATTATTTGCATATCAATATGAAGATGTTACTCCTGATTTACTTATAATTGGTAAAGCATTATCTGGTGGCTTTTATCCTGTTTCAGCTGTATTAGGAAAAAAAGAAGTGCTTTCACTTTTTGAACCCGGTTCACACGGATCAACTTATGGTGGTAATTCATTGGCAGCTGCTGTTGCTATTGCAGCATTAGATGTTTTGATTGATGAAAATTTAATAGAAAATTCATTAGA
>JAPLFM010000146.1:6559-8100 GCA_026390675.1 Candidatus Kapaibacterium sp.
AATTGGTAATTATTTAAAATTTGAACTTAGTAAAATTGATTCGGACTTAGTTAAAGAAGTTAGAGGAAGAGGCTTATGGATTGGGTTGGAATTGAACAAACCTGCTAGAGCTTACTGTGAAAAATTAATGACAATGGGTTTACTTTGTAAAGACACTCATACTTATACTATTAGATTAGCACCACCTTTAACTTTAACTATGGCTGATGCTGATTATATATTAGAGAGAATTAAAAAAGTTTTGAATTGATTTTGTCAATTGTTTATTTGAAATTACTTTGCTAATTTGACGTTATGATGTGTATAATAAATAAAAAATAAAAAAATGGAACAATTTAAAGTAGCAATTATACTATTAGTAAAAGTAGCTTTAGCTTTTACAGCAATTCAAGTTTACCTTCAAATAAATAAGATGTGGAAACGTAAACATGAGCGTGAAGTTGCTGATAGTCAGTCAATTTCTGGGTTAACAATCCAAATTTTGAGCTGCATTTTATCAATTTGCTATTATATTTTTGATGCTTATATCAACAGGACTTTGGGTAAAAAGTCAAGAAAAATTAAGATTTTGGCAATTAGTTAAAAAAGCTTTAAAGCTAGAAAGAAAGGAAGCAAATTATTTAATAAAAAAATTCTTCAAGCCAACAAATGCAACTATTATTATTAGTATTTTACATCAAATTGCAATGATAGATGATTATTTAGACCCTAAAGAAGAAGAACTTATACAGGCTTTTGCAAAAGAATGGAATATTGAATACTCATCTGAAAAGTTAAATTTAGAAAGATTAGACGGAAAAGAAAGTAATTTTATGCGTTTACATAGATCAGTTGAAGAATATCTTGCAAGTGAGCCAGAAAAAGAACAAGCAGCTCAACTACGTGATATGATGAACGCTCTTATAAATGCCGATGGTGAAGTATCGCCAGAAGAAGAATTAATGGCTAGCGAATTACTTGGTTTGATTGGAAGTTATATATCAGGTTCAAGTTCACCAGTAACATTTGATGTTTTAATTGTTCCTCAAAAAAGCGAGCATCATAAAATAATTAGAGAAATGATGCCAAATGCATTGGAAGTTGAAATATCAGGTGGCATTGCTTTTTCCATGGGGTTCATTTTACTCACATAAATATGCTGAAATGATGTGTCATCAATATAGAGAAGTAAATTTATTTACAATTGTAAATAATTTTAAAGAATAAAAATAAATAATATTAAAGGATATAAATGAAAAAGGTTCTGATTTTATTAATACTTGTATTTATGGTAAGTGCGTCTTCTTGTACTAAAGGTGAAAACAAGAATGAGAAAGGGTTTGTAAAAGCACTGAATACTATAGATGATCAATTTACATACGCTTATATTTATGATTTAATTTTTAGGCTGAGAGCTGATTCTATGAAAATTGATGAGGAATTGGCAATTCAAGCTATTAGAGATGCTTTTAAAGACTCTGCAAAAATAAATCCTGCAATTAGACAACAAATTATCTTAGCTATGCAAGATTCAATTAGAGACAGGAGCATTGCAAAAAGTA
>JAPLFM010000139.1 GCA_026390675.1 Candidatus Kapaibacterium sp.
AACTTAAATATGTAATAACGGTGTCAGGCTCTGCTGTTGCTAAGCTAAAACTATTTAATTCAGAAAATATCACAGGGATTTCAATTTCTTTACCTTGAGTTTGTTTGTCATTGTAATTCACATCAGCCCTTAAAGTTCCAGTTGGTATTGGAGGAATTTCACTTTCACCAATTAGTCTAATATTTCTTTCAATTTTACAAGGTACATCATATTGAACTTTCAAATTCAATGTATCAAACCCTTTTATAACTGGCGAATAAGATAAAGTGAATGTTCTTGACGATTTTGAAGCAATTTCGATAGGGAAGTTTGAAATATTTGAAGAAAATAGACTATTAAATAAATCAATGCTTGAGATTGAAATTTTGAAATTATTGTTATTAGAAATTATATAATCTAGCTTATTGACAGTATTTGTGAATACTTTTCCAAAATTCAAAGTAACATCTTTTGGAAAGTCAGTTTGAATTATATTAGCATTTACATAAAAAGTAATTCTTTTATTGCAAGGAGAAATTACAATTGTAATTGAATCTTTTATTAAGCCTACTTTTTTTGCTACCAAACTTATCAAAATATTATTTACATTGTTTAATTTGTCATTTATTTTCAAATTCAAATCAAAACTATTGTTATCGTATTCAATATCAGAAATGATAATATCTTGACTTGAACTGCCAGTAATATTTAGCTTTAATGAATCAAATTTTAAATTTGTATTACAAATGTAATTGTCACCAAAATTTATAGAATCCTTATTTAAAGATATAGCATAACCTTGTTTATTGCCTGAAATTTGAAAAGATTTAAAAAAAGCACAAGGTAAATTATATAAACTAATACTTTCAGAAAAAGCACCAGCTTGTGAGGGTTTAATTCTTAATCTTAAAGTATCAGACAACCCTTTCTTAAGTTTAAGAGGTGCATTTAAAATCTCAAGGAAAGTGTAACTACCATTTTTATCAATAGTAACATCAAAATCACTATTATTTGAAACAACCACTAAAGTATCAAAGCTAGTTATGCAATCAGAAATATTATCAACTATTAGTTTAGTAGGAGAAATTGTAAAATCTGGGTTTTTAACTTCCCCTTTAATGTAGTATCTTAATGTATCAAAAAAACTATTAGCAAAAATTGGAATCTTAAGTGTATCTTGGTAAACACCTAATGCAGAATTGTTAAATCTTAGTTTGTAAACAATTTGAGCATTAGCTTTGAGTATAGTATCTAATAGGGGAGCAATTGAAAAAGGAACTTTTACTAAAGGAGGGAAGACCCTCACATCTAAATTACTTGTATTGGCAATTGTAAGCAAAGTATCTAAACCAGTAGCATCACAAACCATCATACTAGAAAATTGTATTTTTTCAAATGAAGAAGTAATAATATTATCACCTAAGGTTTTTTTGCCATTAAGCGTAACAACAAACTCATCACCGCAAGGTATTATAAATTTCAATTTGTAGTTTTGAAAATTACCCACAGCTATTGGTTGAAATATTATATCTAAAGTCAATGAACCTTTTGCTGGTATAATATAAGGAGCAACTTGAACTATTGAAAATAAACCAGCAGGTGTAATATTAACATCTTTATTTGTAAAGATTAAATTACCATTTGTTTTGTTAAACAATGTTAACTGTTTGGTTTCAGAAGTTTGTGAACTTGAAACAATATAGTCAATAGAATTTTGAGAAAAGGTAAAATCAAATTTCTTGTATTTAATAGTAACTTTATAAGTTGTATCATTACATCTATCTTGAATAGAAGCAATCATAAAATATGTACCTTCGGAAGTAACAATAATAGAATCGTTTTCTTCTATAAAACTATTATTTCTGTACCATTTTCTTCTTTCACCACCCAATCCAACTAAAGTAAATTTTTGACTTTCGCACAATTCAATAGTAGTATCTTTTACAAATTCATCTTGTTTCGAATTATAGATAAATGCTTTAGGAGACTGCACAACAGTAATTTTAAGATTATTTGATCTTGTAATACAACCGTCACTATTTCTAATATCCAATCTATAGACACCTGTTTGAGTTACTTTAAGGCTATCATTGATACCAAAATTTGAGAAATCTTTAACAACAGCATTATCGTGAAACCAAGCAAATTGATAATCTTTAGGTAAATCAATATTTGAAAAAAGTTTTGTAGAATCAAAGTCACAAAACTCAATTCTATTATTTAAAGCCTTAATAATAATTTTAGGTGGGTAGTTTTTTATCATTGTCAGATCTACATACTTTTTATCATAAGTTCTACCTCTTCCACTTTGTGCTGACCAATTAGTTAAAGGCTCATTATTAAATTTATATGCAAAAATTCTATAAGTGTATTCAACTCCACAATCCAACTTGCCATCATCTTCAAAATTATTATTCACTAATGTAGGTATGTCAACTACAATTCCAGCTGAGTAAGTTTCACCAGTTTTGTATATTGTACCATCTTTTGGCGGATCAATAAGATATGCTTCAAAAGATTTGACTCTTACCATCAAAAATCCAAAGTAATTGTCGTTTGGGTCCCAATCAGCACTTTGAATAAAACTAATATTTGCTTTACCATTTATTTTTGTTAAACTAGCTTGATTACTCCATTTTGGAGCTCTAGTATTTCTCCAAAAAGTATAATTCAAATCTTCATTAGGATATTTATTGTTAGCAGTACCTTTAGTTGTAAAAGTAGTTGTAGCAGTTAGAGAATTTCCTGAATCATATCCACTCTCAACACTAAAGTCATTTATAACCCGACCTGGAATGACATTCATACTCATTCCTTCTGGACAATTATTATGTTTGCCCATAACTTTACCAGTTATACTTAGTATATCTCCAGAAGAATTGTCTTTTATATGTCCTAAAGTATGTACGTTATTTCCATTATTATTTAATATTTGGATTAAATCTCCTTCTGTATCAACATTTAAAGCTGAAACATCCCATCCACCAACACATGATTTGCAATATCTTTTAAAAAGTGATGTATTTTCAGCTCCAACTTCGATATAGCCAAAAATATTTGAATTTAAAGGTCTATTTCCAATATTGCCTCTATGATTTACAACTATTATAGTACCTGCTTTCAAATTATTCCAATCGGGTATATTTAAGAACTCTACTCCACCTTGCCAATCATTTGGGTTCCCATTATTAGAAGTATTGTCTCTTAGAATATAACCTCTCATATCAAGATTTTCTTTAACTACAATTATTTCAGTCCATTCATCATAAACATTATTAGAATTGTAATATTCATTGATTACAACATCTTGAGACTTAGCAAAACTAATTGAAATGATTAAAAGTAATAAGATTTTAGATATTTTCATTTGAAATTTCCAGCATAAAATGAGTTGCTTTTAATTGTCAAAATTAATGCCATACTTGATTTTGGGCAATGTAGAATTAAATTTTTCAAATACTTAACCATATTTATTAAGAATTTCTTTAAATTGCATTAAATAACTTGTAAAAAATATGATATTGATACGACTTCTTGTTTTTGTTTTTATTTTCACATTAAATATTAAATCCCAAATAGCTGTTGAATTATTTGGTGGAAAGTCTTTTTTATATCATAATTCGGACTTTAAAAAAGTAAATGATTTTCCCAATTGTTGTTTTCTTTTTAAATCTGGTATTGGAGATGGTTCAAATATTGGATTAGGTGTTAATTTATCATTTCATGCTAAAGAATCAATCAAAATTAATCTTTTGTATAACAATTCCACGCTAACATTTCAAGAAACTCAAAAGGATTTTTTCAACTTAAATGGGAAAGTAATACAAGGTGTATATTCTCATAATTTGGAATTTCAATACAAATCTTTTTCTATAATGCTACTTTATGGATATGAGTTAAATCCTAGATTAAGCTTGTTGTTTGGAACATATTTAGACTTAACCGATAATGTAAATTTTAAGCAATTTGAAAAAATAGAAGAACCAATTAATCAAGCCGTTTTTGTAGATACTCAAACTCGAACTCGAAATTATTTTGAAAGTTCACTTTTAAATAATGTTAAAATTGGTATGTCACCTGGGTTAGAATATAAAATGCCACTTAATAGAAAAGAGAATTTCTTTTTAAGTGGCAATATTTATTTTAAAATTGATTTTAATAGTACTTTTAAAGAAATAAAATCAACAGAAAATTCATTCTTAACTCAGCTAAAATTAATCTATTATTTTAATAACTAATTAACTTTAAACAAAGGTTTTGCAATTCTTACTTTACCAATTTCTAATACAACAAAGTATGCACCGTTTCCTAAGCTACTAAAATCAAATTCTAATTTACTTTCTAAGCTACCTAATTTACCAACGTAAATAGTTTCAAGTTCTTTTCCCAAATAACTATAAAGTTTGAGTGAATAGTTTTTGCCTACCAATTCATTTGAAAAAATACTAAAACTAGCTTTGTTTTCATAAATTGAAGCATTGAAATCAAGATCACTTACTTCAGATTCTTCGCTAACTCCATTTGGATCTTGAATATTTGCAATTAATTTTACTGCTAATCCAGGATTGAGAATATCATTGGATTGCACAATTAAATTACTGCTTTTTATTCCATAAGATTTTGGAGTAAGTCTAACTACTACTTTCAATGTATCACCATACTTTAAGCTAATTCCATCTGTAGGAATAATAGGTGTAGTACTTTCAACACTATATCCCTTAGCTGTTCCTAATGGTATATCTACTTTTGTTACTTTAATTCCAATTTTGTTTGCAGGGGTAATATTAACAATTTTTCTTAATGTATCAGTCAAAACTATATATTTTTTTATAGAGTTAAAGTTAATGGAATCTATGTCTGAAGTAATTGAAGCTTGTGGTCCTGTTCTAAAATGATGAACTACTTCATTTCCAAAGTCGTTGTTATAATTAAATCTATTTATATCTCCACTCAACATTTTAAATGAAGCTGACTTAAATCCAATTGATTTCCCTTGATTATCTCTATCCAATGCCCACCAAAACAAACCATATCCTAAGGTATTAGCAATTCTCAAAGCATAACAACCATCTTTCAAATTCAAAGTATCAATATATCTTTTACTGTTTTGAGTGTTTTTTCTTTCAAAAACTGTTTCATTTTTGTTATTAAAAACTTGAATTTCATAAGGTGCAATGCTTTCTCCTAATAAATCATAATTGTTTGTATTTAAGTCTAAAATAACATTATTATAAATATATTGAGTAGGAACATAGTTAGAGCTTATCATACTATTTGAAATTACTTCGTCGGAGCTACCATTTACTTTAGTAATATTAACTTCAAATAAATTAGCTTTACTAGGATCAGTCATTTCGAAGCTAGGTAATTGAATTTCAGTTATTATTCCAAATTTTAAACTTACTTTAATATTAGCAGTTTTTTTAATATCTCCTTTTAATCCATATTCAATATCAAAATCATTTACATCATTAGTACCATTTGAACGAACTTGAATAATAGGGTTATCGCAAACAGGGTTTCTTCTTAAAAATAATTGCTTATCAGATGGGGAAACGATATCAACTATTTCTATATCATTTTTATAGGTAGGGCTTTTATAAGTAACAAGATAAGCCCAAGTTACCCAATGAGGGTTTTGGTTTGAACCATTTGTCCAAGGTTCGTCATAATATTCCATATCCCAATTTACATTGGTTTTTGTTCCAGCAGTTATATATTTTGAAATATCAAAATCAAAAGGAGTTACTTCTGCCCCAGGACACCAATTTGTTCTATCAATAAGCCAAGTACCGCCTTGAGGGAAAAGTGGATTGTCGCCACATTCTCTCCATACAAACCTACTTGCTACTTTTTTACCATCTACAAACAAAAAACCTTCTTTTTTACAAAATTCTGAACAATTGCTTTTTGAACCACCAAAACCATGACCGGTTTGAATTATTTTAACTTTAGCATTTTGTTCGTTATTATTTAAAATGTAATCAACAGCAGGCGATCTTTTTTCATAATTTGGGTCGTAATTTGCTTCAAAAGCCCATAGTTTTTTAATGTTTTGAACTTCTCGAATTGGTTCACCTTCAATGAAATCAAAAGTTAATTCCAAATCTTCCTGTCCATTTGGAGCATCAATAAATACTTTACCTGTTAGTAAGGGTTGAAAATCGGTTACTTCCATTATCCAATTAAATCCATTTCCCAAATTAAGTCCATTACCATACGGAGTAATATATCTCATTATTTCAAAATAATCTGACCAAGTAACTTTATCATTATACATTACTCTTGTATTTTTAGGAATAAGAGTTGTATCAGGATTTGTTAAAACTGAATCTACTTTTTGAGTTTGTAAGTTGTATGAATATTTCCAAGGTATTGGATAATAAACTTCTTGTCCAGTTCTTGTAGTAGGATTTTTATTGTCTCCATAAATTTCTACATTATATGGTTTATTCGGTACAGAATCAAAAGTAGGAATTCCTTTTACTAACTTCATTGTGTAAGAATAACTTAAGTTTTTCATGCATCTCAAAGTATCACGATAATTACTATCAACTCTAAAACTAGGAGCATAAAATTGCCTAACATAAACATTTGCAATATAATCCCATTCGCCACATTGTTGCCCTTGAGGGCATTTCAATTTATAGTTCATTAAAATTTTAGAGAATTTTTTAGTTGTGTCTGGAAAATCAAACCAAGCAGTTCTTCCTTTTCCAAATTCTATAGTTTTAATTTTTGTTGTATCACCAGTTTTGGCTAAAACAAATTGAAAACTAATTGTAAAAAGTAATAATGTAATAAATCCTTTCATTTTTTTCTTCTATTTATTGTAAAACATATTTGTATGCAAATTATATAATTTTCAATAAAATTAATCAACAAATTTAATATCGTTTAATAATTAAATGCTAAGATTATAATGTTTATATTTGTTTATACTTAAATATTTAAAAAAAACTTTGGTATTTGATTTTTTTATTTTAATTTTGAACATTATTATTTAACAATATTGTTAAACATTTATGTTAGAACAAGAAAACACAGAAGAAAAAATATTGAATGCTGCTCGTAAAGTCTTTACAAGCAAAGGTTATGCAGCTGCCAGAATGGATGATATTGCCAAAGAAGCTGGTATGAATAGGGCATTGATTCACTATTACTTCCGTTCTAAAGATAAAATGTTCCAAATTATATTTGAAGAAAAATTCAGAATATTTTTTTTATCAATATCTTCTGTTTTGACTTCAGATAATGATGTTAAAGAAAAAGTAGTAAATTTAATAAGAATGTATTTTGAACAACTAATAGAAAATCCTGATTTACCTTTGTTTATTATTAATGCAGTAAATGCTTCTCCAGAAAACTTTATAAAACTTACTAATAAACTTAATGTATCACCTAAAGAAGCTTTCAAATCTTTTCATATTCAAGTTCAAAAAGAAGTTGAAGAAGGAAAAATTAGAAACATCAAGCCTTATGTTTTAATATTAAACATACTTTCATTAAGTATTTTTCCATTTATTGCTCGTAAAATGTTTATGAACATTAATAATATTAGCGAAACTGAATATTTCGAAATATTAGAAAATAGAATAGAAGATGTAATTAATATGGTTTTAAATGATTTAATTATTGATAATAATAAACTTAAAGATTCAAAATGAAAATAATTAGAATAATAGCAATTTGTATTGTATCAAGTTTAAGTTTGCTTTCGCAAAATCCTCTCGAAATTAGTGAGTGTTACAAACTAGCAAAAGACAATTATCCTCTTATCAAGCAACGAGGAATAATTGAAAAAACTTCAAATTTGAATATTCAAAATTTGGGTAAAAACTATTTGCCTCAGCTAAATTTGAATGCTCAAGCTACATATCAATCTGATATTACAAAAGTGGAGATAAGTATCCCCAATTTCCCAAAACTTGCTACACCTAGTTTGGATCAGTATAAGCTCTCATTAAGTGCAAATCAATTAATATATGATGGTGGAATAATTGCAACTCAACAAGAGCAAGCAAAAGCAAATGTAGAAATTGAGAATCAAAAGATAGATATAGAATTATACAAACTTAATGATAGAATTAATCAATTGTATTTTGGTCTTTTACTGATAAATGAGCAATTAAAACAAATTGATATAAATAGAAAGGATATAGAAACTGGAATAAAAAAAGTAAAACCAGCAATTGAAAATGGAATTGCTTTAAAGTCTTCAATAGATGTTTTGGAAGTTCAGTTACTTAGTCTCAATCAAAAAGAAATTGAATTAAATTCTGCCAAAAATCAATTTTTTCAAGTTTTATCTTTACTTATTGGAAAGGAAGTTAATCAAAATACTAAACTTCAAGAGCCAACTATAATTCAAATTGACAATCAAATCAAAAGACCAGAATTAAAGCTATTTGATTCTCAAAATAAGATTTTAGATTTACAAAAAGATTTGATAAGTTCCAAAGTTCAACCTAAATTAAATGTATTTTTAGAAAGCGGTTATGGCAAACCCGGACTAAATATGTTTAAAGATGAATTTGCTTTTTATTATATCGCTGGAGTTAAATTTAATTGGGCATTGAGTGGGCTCTATACTTCAAACAATGAAGAAGAAATAGTAAAAGCCAATCAAGAAATCATCAATAATCAAAAAGAAGTTTTCATTTTTAATTTGAATCAAGTAAGCAAACAGCAAAGTGAAGAGATAAATAAAATTGATAAATTAATTGAAGTTGATACTGAAATAATAAAACTAAAAAGCAATATTAAAAATGTATCGTTAAGTCAATTAGAAAATGGAACTTTGACAACAAACGATTATTTAAGAGATATTAATTCATTAGATTTGGCAAATCAAAATCAAATTTTACACAGAATTCAGCTTCTACAAGCAAAATTCAATCTTTCTTACACACTTGGAAATAATTAAATTAAGGTTAAAAGTATTATGAAAAAAATCATTATATTAGCATTGGTTATTGGTTTTACTTTTTCTTCTTGTAAAAAGAATGAAACTAATTTTGATGCTACAGGCACTTTTGAAGCAACTGAAACTATTATAAGTTCTGAAGCTAATGGAAAAATTGTTGCTTTAAATATTCTGGAAGGACAGAATTTAGAAGCAAACCAAGTAATTGGTGCAATTGATTCTTTGCAATTACATTTGAAAAAAGAACAATTACTTGCTCAAATAAAAGCAATATTAAGTAAAAGACCTGATGCTGGAAAGCAAATTGCTACTTTAGAATCTCAAATTGCAACTGCAAAAAAAGAAAAAACTAGATTTGAAAAATTAGTAAAAGCTGAAGCTGCAACAACTAAACAATTAGATGATATTGATGCTCAAATTGAAATGTTATCAAAGCAATTAGAGGCACTTCAATCATCATTATCAATTACAACTACTGGGTTACAAGGAGAAACTCTACCTGTGTTTCCTCAAATTGCTCAATTATCCGATCAATTAGAAAAGTGTAAATTAGTCAATCCGATTAAAGGTACAGTCCTATCTAAATATGCTGAAAAAAATGAAATTGCTATGCAAGGGAAAGCACTTTACAAAATAGCTGATTTGTCTAATTTGACTTTAAGAGCTTATGTTACTGGTGTACAATTACCAACTATTAAAATTGGTCAAGAAGTAAAGATATTTATTGATAATGGTGCTGATAAATACAAAGAAATGAAAGGTACAATTACCTGGATTTCTGATAAAGCTGAATTTACTCCAAAAACAATTCAAACAAAAGAAGAAAGAGCAAATTTAGTATATGCTCTCAAAATCAATGTTGCTAATGATGGATACTTAAAAATTGGTATGTATGGGGAAGTAAAATTCTAATCAAAATGAATGCTATAAATGTTGAAAATATAACAATGACTTATAATAAAGGGAAAGTAAAAGCTCTTAATGGAGTTTCATTTTCTGTTAAAAAAGGTGAAATATTTGGTTTGATTGGTCCTGATGGTGCTGGCAAAACTTCTCTTTTTCGCATTTTGACAACATTACTTTTGGCTGATAGTGGCTATGCTGAAGTTGCAGGATTTGATGTTGTCAGAGATATGAAATCAATTAGAAAAATAGTTGGTTATATGCCAGGGAAGTTTTCACTTTATCAAGATTTGACAGTTGAAGAAAATCTTAAGTTTTTTGCCACTATTTTTAAAACAACAGTTAAAGAAAATTATCATTTGATTAAAGAAATTTATGTACAAATTGAACCATTTAAAGATAGAAGAGCAGGCAAACTTTCTGGAGGTATGAAACAGAAGTTAGCACTTTGTTGTGCCTTAATTCACAAACCTGAAGTTTTGTTTTTAGATGAACCCACCACTGGGGTAGATCCAGTTTCAAGAAAAGAATTTTGGAGTATGCTCCGAAATCTTAAAAAAGAAGGTATTTCAATTTTGGTTTCCACTCCATATATGGATGAAGCCAATTTGTGTGATAATATTGCTTTGATAAAAGATGGTAATATTTTAACAGTAAATACACCTAATGGAATTGTTGAAAGTTATAAAGAGAAATTATATTCAATAAAATCTCAAAATATGTATCAATTGATATTAGATTTGAGAAGTTATGAAGAAACTAAAAAGTGTTTTGCTTTCGGCGAATCATTGCATGTAACATTCAAAAATGATTTAGTAGATTTGGAATTACTTAATAACAAACTTAAATCAAATGGTCACGAGAATATTGAAATTACCGAGATTACTCCAAGTATAGAGGATTGTTTTTTAGCTTTGGAAGATTAATTAATTATGAGCGAAAAAGTATTAATAACAAAAAATTTAACTAAAAAGTTTGGCGACTTTGTAGCAGTTGATAATATTTCATTTGATTTGGAAAAAGGTGAAATATTTGGATTCCTTGGTGCCAATGGTGCAGGGAAAACTACTGCAATGAAAATGTTAATTGGTATCTCCAAACCAACTTCTGGAAGTGCTACTGTTGCTGGATTTGATATTTACAAACAAACTGAACTTGTAAAAAGTAATATTGGATATATGAGCCAGAAATTCTCTTTATATGATGATTTGACGGTAATTGAAAATATAAGATTTTTTGCTGGAATTTATGGATTGAGTGATAAAGAGATTAAAGAAAAAAGTGATATTTTAATTGAAAAATTAGAAATGAAATCGGAGATTAATACTCTTGTTGCTTCACTTCCTTTAGGTTGGAAACAGAAACTTTCTTTTTCTATTGCAATAGTTCACAATCCGAAAATAGTTTTTCTTGATGAACCAACTGGTGGAGTTGATCCTGCTTCTCGAAGATTATTTTGGGATTTGATTTATGAAGCTGCTCACAATGGCACTACAGTATTTGTAACTACTCACTATATGGATGAAGCAGAATATTGTAATAGAGTATCGATTATGGTTGATGGTAGAATAGAAGCTTTGGATTCACCCTTCAATCTTAAAAAACAATTTAAAGTAAACTCTATTGATGAAGTATTTCACCAATTAGCTAGAAAAGCTACGAGGCAAGCAGATTAATTATGAAAGAATTTTGGATTTATATTGTAAAAGAAACTTTGCATATTTTAAGAGATAGAAAATCCTTAGGTATAATGCTTGGTATTCCTATTATGCAGATATTTTTATTTGGTTTTGCTTTAACAACAGAAGTCAAAAATTCGCAAATTGCAATTTTAGATAATTCAAAAGATTTGGCTACTAGGACTATTATTGAAAAGTTTGAAGCGAATAGGTATTTTGAAGTAAACAAAAGTTTAAAATCTATTTCAGATATTGAAAAAGCATTTAAATCTGGAAAAATTAAACTTGCTATTGTTTTTCAAAATAATTTTAGAGATAACTTACTTCACAGCAATAAAGCTCAAATACAGCTCATATCAGATGCTTCTGATCCAAATACTGGTACTACTGTGGTTAATTATGCAACAAGTATTATTAATGATTATCAAAATCAATTAACTCAACAAGCAAACTTACCTTATCAAATCAAAGTTGAAAATAGAATGTTGTACAATCCACAACTACTAAGCTCTTATACTTTTGTGCCTGGAGTAATGGGTATGATTTTACTTCTTATTTGTGCAATGATGACTTCCGTAACTATAGTAAGAGAAAAAGAATTAAATACAATGGAAGTGCTTTTAGTTTCCCCATTCAATCCTTATTTATTTATAATGAGTAAAGCAGTTCCTTATGTTGTATTATCATTGATCAATGTTACTTCTATTTTATATTTCAGCAAAATACTTTTTGATATACCTATCAATGGTAGTTTACTTCTTATTTATTTTGAGAGTTTTTTATTTATTTCAGTTGCTGTAAGTTTTGGATTGATGGTTTCAAATGTAACAAGTTCACAGCAAATTGCAATGAGTTTGTCTCAAGTAGGACTAATGATGCCAACATTACTTCTAAGTGGTTTTTTATTCCCAAGAGAAAACATGCCTTTGCCAATGCAATTAATCTCTAATATTGTACCTACTACTTGGTTTATTATAATAATAAAAGGTATTATGATAAAAGGATTAGGCTTGCAAATGCTATGGAAAGAAACATTAATTATGCTTCTTATGTTGGTATTTTTTCTTTTTATTAGTTTCAAAAAATTTAGCATAAGGTTGAAATGAGAGCAATTAAAATTTTACTTATTAAAGAATTTCAACAAATTTTCAGAAATCCAGCAATTCTAAGAATGATATTAGTTATGCCAGCTGTTCAATTAATAATAATGCCATTTGCTGCTAATTATGAAGTAAAAAACATTAATTTAGCAATTGTTAATCATGATAATTCCCAATATTCACAGCAATTAGTTAATAAAATTCTATCATCAGGATATTTCAAACTATCAATTAATACTCAGTCTTATGATGTTGCATTAAATAGTGTGGAAAAAGATAAAACTGATGTAATAATTGAAATTCCTTCGAACTTTGAAAAAGATTTGATAAAGGAAAGCAAAACTAAGATTTTTGTTTCTGCAAATGCAGTTAATCCTTCCAAGGCTGGAATTGGCTCTGCCTATGTTATGGGTATTATAAGAGAATTTAATTCAGCTATTTTAGCTCAATTAGTTCAACAACCCAAGTTCAATAATATCCCAAGAATCGAAGCAACTCCTATATTTTGGTATAATAAATTTCTAAATTACAAAATGTATATGGTTCCTGGGATTTTAGTTTCTTTGATAACTATGGTTGGTAGTTTACTTGCTTCTATCAACTTAGTTCAGGAAAAGGAAATAGGTACAATGGAACAAATAAATGTTACTCCTATAAAAAAATGGCAATTTATACTAGGTAAATTAATTCCATTTTGGATAATGGGTATTGTTATGTTAACTATTGGTATGACTATTTCTTATTTGATTTTTGGCATTTTCCCTCAAGGTAGTTTTGGATTAATTTATCTTTTTGCTGCATTTTACTTAATTGGTTTGTTAGGAATAGGATTATTAATATCTACAATAGCCGAAACTCAATTACAAGCTAATTTTATTGGATTTTTTGTTATTATGTTTTTTAATATGTTAAGTGGATTGTTTACCCCTTTAGATGGAATGCCTCAGTGGGCAAAATATCTGGCTTTGGCTAATCCAGTAACATATTTTATTGAAGTTATGAGAATGGTAATAATGAAAGGTAGTGGATTTTTTGACGTGTTGCCACAATTTTTCGCTTTAATCGTCATGGCAATTGTATTTAACTCTTTAGCTATTTTAAATTATCACAAAACAAACTAATACTATGTTTACAGGCTTAATCGAAGAAATTGGAAAAATAAAATCTATTACTAATTTAGGTGGTGGGATTAGAATTAAAGTTTCAGCTTCAAAAATAATGGATGATGTAAAAATTGATGATTCCATTTCAATTAATGGAGTTTGTCAAACTGCTGTTCAAATTGGTAACAATGAATTTGAAGTAATTGCAATTGAAGAAACTTTGAAGAAAACTAATTTTAACGATTTGAAGCCAAATCAAGAAGTAAATTTAGAACGAGCTGTTAGGCTCAATGATAGACTTGGTGGACATTTAGTACAAGGACATATAGATTGTGTTGGGAAAATTACATCGATAATCAAAAGTCAAACTGAGCATCTTGTTACAATCTCATATCCTTTTGAATTTGCAAAATATATTATCCCTGTAGGTTCAATTTGTATTAATGGAGTTAGCCTTACAGTTGCCAAGCTCGATAATAAAACTTTTACTGTTGCAATTATCCCTCATACTTGGGATATGACTATATTTAAAAATTTCAAAGTAGGGGAGATGGTTAATCTTGAATTTGATATAATTGGAAAGTATCTTGAA
The DNA here is from genome assembly GCA_026390675.1 of Candidatus Kapaibacterium sp. Taxonomy (GTDB): domain Bacteria; phylum Bacteroidota; class Ignavibacteria; order Kapaibacteriales; family UBA2268; genus JAPLFM01. The sequence goes on from JAPLFM010000139.1 coordinate 14,283, forward strand.
AGACTGTTAGATCCACATTTGAATACTAGTAAGGATAGTCTTTTTAGTCAATTCAAAAGCCAACCAAATATTTGATAATATCACTAAAATAGAGTTTTTCTTTTGTATATTTGGTATTCACCAAATACATCTATAAGTCTATAATTTTCAATAATATAGCTTTCTAATAGTTTACAAGTTGTTTGAATTTGTTGATTTGCTTTTCCATCATATCCCCAATGACCATGAATAATTAATTTTGTTTTGGTTTTTTCAAGAGAATTAATAATTCTGCTTTCTTTCTCTAATGACGGTCTAACAATTAAGTCATTCATAGAATCAAAGTAAGTTGGGTTCAATCTATTGGAAATTGCATAAAGTGGAGGAGCACCCCAATTAGTTACAAATATATAATCATATTCATTTGTGTTTTTATAAATAAGATTAACCAAACGTTGCGTGTCTTCAGTTGTTGATTTATCACGACATCTTATCACTTGATTATAAAAAATCACATTACAATTCTTACTATAAATTTGTTTGAATATTCCTTGAATTGGATATAAAAATAAAACTAATGAAACAATCAAAACAAAAGAAACTGTTTTTCTAAATGTTTTAGAAAAAACTTTGCTATTTGATTTTGGTATTTGGGTAAAAATATAAACAAATAACATTAAAAGTGGTGCTAAAGCTGGAGCCAAATGTGATAAATCCGTTCTGCCCAATCCTTTAGCAAACGAAATATAGCTCCAGATTAGTAAAGTTAAACTTGTGATAAATATTTCAGTATTTGATTTGATCTTATAAATGAAATACAACAAAATTGGCAGTCCTAAAATTGGAAGAAAAAAATATAAGCAGATTTTTGTCAAACCTAATATTTTGTTAATTAAGAAAGGAATTGTTGAAAATCCTTCAATATTTTCATAAGCCAAGCTTGATTGATGTATATAATCATTTATACCATACAAGTATGGTAAATTCATTGAAGTACCATTTTTAACGCTTTCGAAAACTACTTCAGTAAACATTTTAGGAAATATTTGGTAATGAATTGTAGAATACATAACCATTATACTTAAAATCCCTATTATAAAAGTAATTATATTTTTTAAAATTTCTTTTTTGCTAAATTTATTAATAACTAGGAAAATAAGAAAGGAAATCAAAATTGAAATTGCAATTGCACCTACTTCGTATAGTCTAAAATATGAAGCAATACCAATTGATAAGCCTGAATACAAAAGCTTTCTATTGTTGTTTGTCTCATAAAAACTAAATAGGAAGTAAATTGCTATTAAGCTAAATGTTAAATATAAGTTTATATAACAAGGACCAATGTAATTGAATATTACACTAGTATAAAAAAATAAAAAAGTAGAAAAAATAGAAATTGAATTTGAAAAATTTAGTTTTTTTGACAAACCAAAAATAACAAAACTATTCAAACAAGAAAAGATAGTAGTAAAAATTATAACATTATTAATGTTTTTACCAAAGATTTTATAAATAAGTGCAGGAAAATAAACTTCGCCAGGAGTAAAAAGAAGCCAAAAATTTACATAAGGTTTGTCACCATTTACTATACGTATTGCATTATTTAGGTATTCAGCCATATCCCCATTTAGATAATATTGAGGATAACTGAAAAGTGAAACTATTAATAAAAGTACAAAAACCCAAATAGAAATTAATTTAGGATTTGCATTATCAATATATTCTTTAGTTTTATTAAACTGACTAATTAAGTTGTTTGTTTTTATCAATTTTGAGTAAACATTATAATATAAAATTCAATTTACAAAAAAACTTTATAATAATTAAAATATTTATATAAAAAGTTTTCCACATTTGTGAGACATTTTTACGTTTCATGTGTTATCTAAGTACTTGCTATTACAATTTTTGTAAAAGTTATGTATTATTACTTAATTATGTTGTTTATCAAGGTTAATTTATGAAAAAGATAATCTATTTGTTTATATGTTTTGCTTTATATATCAACTTGCTTTCCAAAAATGATCAAATACTAGACTCTAATATAACTAGTGGTTGGACAAAAGTTAATAATTATTGGGAGCAACAATATAAAGTTGAACCTATTACTTACATTAAGCTAAATTCAGCTAATAATTTATTTTATACAAATAGCAATAATGGTACAATTAGAAAATGGAATTTGGAAGATGGTACATTAATCAAAAAGTTCAGTAATAGTTTAGTAAATGTTGAAATAAATACTGATAATGAAAACATTATAAAAATAAGATCTGCATCAAATCTAAATAATTTTTTAGAAAGCTATAATATATTAAATGATTCAATTTTATTTTCCACTAAATTGATATTACCTTATATTGATCCTAGTTATCTTTTAGATCGAAACACTATTAACACAAAATTCCTAAGTAATAAAAATAAATACATTTGTGTTATTCAAAATGCAATTGGTAATTATAAGTATGGTACGGGCGGAAGTTTAGGCGGTAGAATAGATTTATTTAATGCACTAGATGGTAGTTTTTTCAAAAATATAGGTACAATGGCTTCTAATGGATTTGCAGCATCAAGTAATGAAAAAGAGTTTGTCTTAACAAGTCATTCTTCTTATGATGTTCATAAAAATGGCCATGACTATTCAGGAGAATCTTACTTTAATAATTATGTTGATTCTAATTTTGTATCTTATCATTTATTAGATAAAAATGGGAATCTAATTCCTAAACAAATATTTAACTTTCAATTTTCACCAAATGGTAAAATGATTTATGGAACTTTTGGAGACTCTAGTTTAATTTGGAATACTTTTGATAAGAAACCAATTTTAGTTTTACCATATACTTACAATAATTTTGCTTTTATTAATGATTCAAAACGATTTTTAGTATTTAATAAAAATGTACTTCAAATTAGAAACCTTCAGAATGATTTAGTTAAAGATTCTGTTTTTGCAAAAGATGGTTATGTTAATAATGTAATATGCAAAATTGATAGTTCTAATAAATTTTTAATTGGTGGTAATGATGGGA
>JAPLFM010000324.1 GCA_026390675.1 Candidatus Kapaibacterium sp.
GAGACTAATATCATACCTAAAATAAATGTTAATCCAAAACATAAATATCCAGCATAAAGAATTTTTTTAGGTTGAATTAACTTATCAACTAAAACTCTGCTTGAACCATAAGAATCTTCTCTATCCACTCCAACTACATAGTCATAATATTCGCTAACCAAATTTGTTCCTGAGTGAATAAGCAAGCTAGCTAAAATAACTATGGGAAATAAAAACCAATTAATTTTAACAGGATCTACTTCATACCATGCATACATAGCACCTACTATTATTGGTATCATAGAAGCTGAAAAAGAGAATGGTCTTATTGCTCTAATCCACAAATTAAATTGTGATTCTTCGGGTAACTGTTGTGTAGTATCCATATTTTCTATTTATATTTTAATATAATATCTTTTGCAAAAATAATACTTTTTTTTGAATTTAATAATATAGAAATATTAAATTGTATTTATTTTAATCTAAATGACTAATAGAATTCAAGTATTTTAATAATGCTCTTTCAGGTGAAATTACATTTATTCTTTTATTTTGAAAGTCTTTATCAAAACTTACCAACTTCAAATTATGCTTTTCAGCAACTGTTACTTGATAGGCATCGTCAAAATCCAATTTGTTTTTTGTAGCAATTTGGAAAAATTTTCCAATTCCGTTTTCCAAAGTGCGTTTTTTGTCAAATTAAGCCGATATTTTTTCACACTTCATTTTATTTTACAAAATGTTGGATTATAGTCATTTCAATTTTTGCAGTGATTATGCGTTTTTTCTGTTTTTTTCAGTCCATTGTTTCTGTCACCCTGAACTTGTTTCAGGGTATATTTTTATATTACTTTTCAAACAACATTACTAAGAGACCTCATCCTGGCCTTCTCCTTACTAAGGAGAAGGAATAATACCAAAATTCATTTTTCTGTCATACCTGCGAATGCAGGTATCTAATTTTTTACTCTCAAACAACTTTTCTAAGAGACCCCATCCTTTTCTAATCAAACCTATTAATAAATTGGAAATAGGGTTTGTACTAAATTATGTATAAAATAACTAGTACCTTGCAAATCATTTTAAATTTGTTTGCAAAGGGTTTGCAAAATAATTATGAATTATGAAATAATAATATTTTTTATTTATAAATTATTTGTGTAAGTTGTAAATGTAATTATGTCATATATTTTGATTTTTAAAGTTTCTGAAAATAAAGGATTGAATTTGTTATAAAAGCTAATTAAATTTAGCATAAAATATTATTAAGCGTTGTATTATTTTCGTTCTTGTTAGAAAACGACCAATTTTTAAAACAGGTAAGAACGTTAAGTGGTCACGCTCTGAGAAATCGGGGCGTTTTCCATTTTGCTTTTACCTGTAGGTGCTTGGTCGTACCTCTAACATTGGCAATATGTGGAAATGTCCCTTTTTTTAAATATTTATTGAGGTTTTTTATGAGAAGAGTTATTTTAAGTGTATTTTTAATTAGTTTTTTTGTATTAACAAACTATAATGAGGTTAAGGCAACAGATTGGACTGGTAAAATACCACCACCTTGTGATTATATGCAATCTGACCCTAATTCAAATACTTCTTATGGTAATTGGCAGGGACCATTTGAGTACACTTATGAAAGTAACGTATGTATAGGTTGCAAAATGCATGTAGTATATAATCAAAGAATAATTACAATAACTACTAATCCACCTTGTGTTTATTATGATACTGAACTAAGTATTGGAGGTATTTTTTATGAAAGTACTCCACCAAATTATCCAGATTGCTCCTTATGTTCAAATTCAAAATCAACATTAATTGCTGAATCAATAAAAAAAATATATTTAATGAATTCAGAAAGGCAAAGTTTTCGAGATAGTATATCACCGGGTGGAGGTTGTGGTACTTGGTGGTTAAGATATGCTTGGACAACAACATTTTGTAAAGGTGCTAGCCTTTCTTGTTCACAAAAAATTTGTTGTGCTAGGCCAATTGAATATATTTTTGATGGTAATTCAAATGATTTAATAGATGTACGCCAAAGAACTAATTTACCAGTTATTACTTTTCCATTACAATTTGTTTGCCCACCACCATGTACTTCTGATTGTGATGACATAATATTTCAACCTTATGTTGCAACACAATGTCCTATTCCTTGCGATTATGGTGATTGGACAGGTACTCAAACAATAACATTTCCATTTATAGGATATGGCTGTCCAGGATGTATGGTAACTGCAAAGTATAAGACTAGAACTTGTGGTGAATATACAGATTATTCATTTGATGAGTTTATTTTGTCACAACCTTGCAATAATCTTATAACAATCAATAATGTAACAAAGCCTTGTATTGAACAATTTAATCCAGATTATCAAATGCAGCTTAAGCAAGGTGCTATGGAAGCTGTATTGTCTTATAAATTTTTAACAACTCCACTTTTAAATAATGAATGTATAACATCATTTAGAGAGATAAGTAGTAACTGTTGGACAAGAGATAATAATTATCAGCCAGATCCATTACTACCACCAACGGTAAGATGGATAAAGTGTGATGACGTGAAATGCTGTTACTCAACATGGAAAGTTTGTAAAATTGACAATGTTTTGGTTTATACTAAGATTAATACAACTAATTATTTACAAAGTTGTCCAAACGGTTGTGTAATGATTTGTGGAGATTACCCTCATATAATAGATACAGATAAAGATGATAAAGGAATGATAAACCCAGTTGATAATGGCAAAACTATTCTTCATTTCAATAAAACTTTGCTTAAAGGTGAAAATTTTCAAGTTCAGATTTATAATATGAATGGAATAGAGTTATCAAAAACTCAATATAACTCATCTGAAGATATTAAATATTTTGCTTTTAAACCTGAAAATTTAAATAATGGAAATTATTATTTTCTAATTACTCAAAAAGACAAAATACTTTCTAAAGGTATATTGAATGTTAAAGAATAAAATAATATTTGTGTTAACAATACTGCTTTTGTTTGGAGAAACAAAAGCAGATTGGAAAGTGATTGATAGCTCATATCAAAATAAAGGGCTTTATCAAAATGTGGTAGCACCAAGAAAAACAAAGTGTTATGATAATGGTTTTTATCTTGCTTTATATAATTTGAATGGTAATATGCCTTTAGTAAGAAGGTCTCTTGACTATGGCAAAACTTGGGAAGAAACACTAATTGATACTGCAACATTTTTTAACAATGTATTTTACTGGCCCTCACATTTAGATGATATTGATTGTATTGGAGATGATTGTTATGCAGTTGGAGACTCAAACTTTATTTGGAAATCAAAAGATAAAGCTAAAACTTGGGTAAAGTTAGAAACAAAATTTACAAAAAGACATACCGATGGTGGGATGATGATAAAATGCTATAAAGATTTGTTGCTATCCAACTTTGAAACTAAATATTTTAATTATATTTATAATTCAACTGATCATGGGCTAACTTGGGATAGTTCAAAAGTTCAAATTTCTGATACTATAGGAAAGTTTTTTATAGAAAATTATATTCTGATTGATAAAAACATAATCAAATCAATCGTTTATAGTTATTCAAAAGATAAATCTTTTTTATGTAGTTCAAATGATAAAGGCAAAAATTGGTCATCATATAATTATACTCCAAAAAGAATTGTAGACTTGCATTTTTTTAATGCAAATAATGGCTTAAGTATAGGCTCAATTCAATTTAAAGATGGAAGTAGTTACTATTCTTCATACTTAGCAAAAACGGTTGACGGAGGTAAAACTTGGACTACTGTATTAGATACTAATATGAAACTAAATGGAGGTTTTCGTAAAATTCAATTTGTTGATGATAATAATGGTATAGCTTTTGGTCCTTTTGAACTTTGGAAAACAAGTGATGGAGGAAATAGTTGGAAAAAAGATACAAGTTTTAATGAGAAGAGATTTCCTCCAAATGATGGATTTTGTTCCGATGCAACTTTATTAAAAGATGGAAGAATATTAGTTTTGAATAGTTATAGAGGTAAACTGTGGGAAAATAACAACTGGGTAACCTCAGTCGAAGACAACCCAACTACAATTAATAACATCAGCTATTACCCTAACCCATGTAAAGACTATTTAAATATTAAACTTGAAAGTGAGTCACTAGCAAGAGAAGAACTAGAAATATATGACTTGATGGGACAGAACTTAATATCTCAAAAAATCGAGAGCATACAAACAAGTATAGATATACAAAAGCTAAATACTGGGATTTACTATTGCAAATTAAAGCAAAATGGAACTGTTTTTAAGTTTGAAGTGGTCAAATAATTATGAATTATGAATTATTAAAGCTGTTTGAAAAGACAGCTTTTTTTAAGAAGAATAACCACCTCCGTCAGTCATAGACTGACACCTCCGCCACACACAATAGTGTGGGAGGACAAAAATTGGATTCCTGCCTTCGCAGGAATGACGGTCGTATTAAAGTCCTCTCAAGACGTGGAGAGGATTTAGGTGAGGTCTCCTTGAATGTTGTTTGGAATGCAAAGAACAATTAAAGAGACAGGATTGAATCCAGTCTCTACCAATACGAATGCAAAACCACCTCCGTTAGTCATAGACTGACACCTCCGCCACACACAAAAGTGTCGGAGGAATGACAGTCTTGTAGGGGCAATTCATGAATTGCCCCTACTGAATTTGTGGGAGACGCATAATCATGCGTCTCTAC
>JAPLFM010000190.1 GCA_026390675.1 Candidatus Kapaibacterium sp.
TTAAGTAATGAATATGAATTAAGTATCAACTTTATAAGCGATAATAAAATAACATTAAGAAATATTAAAAATAAGTATATAACATTTGATACTACCAAAAAAAATAATATTAATTTATCGATTGATATTTCTACAGAAAATTCAATTTTGGAATTAATCCCAATCTCAACTTCTAAAGTAGCTTTTAAAATAAATGGGTATTATTTGACTTTTAGTAAAGAGGGAATTGGATTTTTTACTACTAAACTTAAATCATCGAATGCGTTCTTTTTATCACAATTTGAAATGTATAATAAGAATAATGAGTTATTTTATCATAAACTTAAAATACCACAAAATGTTCATATCTTAAAAGAATTAGAAACTATGCAATTAAATGGATTAAATATTTATCCTAAAAGTACGATCATAGAACTACCAGCACCTTTGAATGCTAATGATAGTTGGTTAGGTAATTTATTAGATGATGAGATGAAAAAAATTGATGTTATAAAACCTAAACCAAATATTAAATCTTTAGATTTGAATAAATATGATTTTAAATATGATGAAATCAATAATTCAATGCAAGCATCAGCATCTGGGAATTATTTATTTGCATCTATGTCTAAAAATGAATTGCAGTATGATAAAAATATAATTATGTCGGCAAGTCAATTGCAAAAAATAAAATATATAGATAATTATCCTACAAATTATTATACTCCAGGGAAGTTATTAATAGTCGGTATAGTTTATGGTTGGAGCTATGATTTAAAATTTACAGAAAATGAGAACAATACTAATTTAGAATTTGGTATTAAAACTTTTAAATCAATGTCAGGTGCAGAATTAAAAAATGCAGTAAATGAAAAGAATATTAATTATGAATTATCAGTAAGAGGTATGAAATTAAAATCAGATGATGCGAACGGATATATAAACTTCTTTGATGATATATTTTCTAAGCAATGGAAGCCATCTGACAAACCTGTACCTTTATATTTAAAATGTGAAGTTTATGAAGATTTTATAGCTCCAGATTTAGATTTTGAAGCACCTGAAATTAAAGAAGGAGAGTATGTAATTACTGGTTTTAATATATTATGTAATGAGACAAAAGATAATAGCCCTTGGGATATGTTACCATCTGATGAATCCAAAATGGATCCTTATATCATAATTACTCAACCTAACCAACTTAATAAACAATTAGATTATAAATCCAATACAAATAAGTATGTAGTAAATAATTTAGAAATTCCAATTAGATTATCTAAGTCCAATAGTATTATGATATCTTTATATGATAGAGATGTATTTGGTTCCGATGATAGGATTGGTTCTATAGATTTATCACAAATTATTGGCAAAAAATATAAAAAGAAAATCCGACTTACAGATAAAAATGGGTATATATTGTCAGCTTATGTTAGTATTAAAAAAAAGTAATTAACTATAAGAGAAATTAAATTATGAATAAAATAATCATTATCATTTTATTTAGCATATTAAAACTAAATGCTTTAAATCAAAATCATATTGAACTAGGAATGCCAATAAAAACAGGTAAGTTCGATTTGTTAGTTACTAGAGTTGTTAAAGACACTTTACTTTATGTAGTTGGTTATGATACTACTTTACATGTACCAAGTTGGGTAAGTTGGAATTTATCTAAAGGTTGGTACGGTCCTGCAGATAGATTTTCAGGAAATTTTTTAACTGATACCAGTTTACCTACTAAAGTATATCGTGTTAAACACTCAGATTATACTAACAGTGGTTATGATCGTGGTCACATGGTTAGAAGTGAAGAAAGGACTTTATCCGATGAACAAAATAAAGCTACATTCTTTCTAACTAACATCTTACCGCAAACTGCTGAATTGAATAGACAAACATGGTTATCATTAGAGTACTATTGTGAAGACCTATGTAAAAAACAAAATAAAGAGCTGTTTGTAATTGCTGGTGGATTAAGTTATAATTCAAAGATTAATAATTTAATTGGAATTCCTGATACTTGTTATAAGATAATTGTAGTTTTAGATTCAGGACAAGGTTTGAAAGATATCAAATTTGACACTCAAATAATTGCTGTAAAAATGCCAAACAATGTTGATGTAAAAAATCATAATTGGACTGAATATATTTGCACAGTAGATGACATAGAAGCTTCCACAGGATATGATTATTTGAATTTAATACCTAAGCAAATTCAAGATTTGATGGAAAGGATTACTTTTGTACCAACTGGGGTAGAAACTAAAAAAAAAGAAGACGATGAGAAAATATATCCTAATCCAGCAAATAATATTATTAGTACAGATTATATCGGTGAATTTGAAATTTATGATAATTTGTCAAATGTAGTTTTTAAAGGTAATACTTTTGATGGGAATATAAATGTAGTGATGCTAGGTAATGGGATATATTTTCTTAAAACTAAAAGTATAAAGAAATTTGTTATATCAAAGTAAAATATATGTGAACAATTTAATATTAATTTATAGGAGTTTTGTATGAAAAAGTTGATTTTAATAATATGCTTAGTATGTTTCTTGTCTATAAACTTAGACGCTAAAGGCGTTAAAGGTATGAAACATAGTGTTGGTGGTGGTAAAACTGTTACAGAAACTAAAACTGAAACAAAAGCTGAAACAAAAGTAGATAAAAGTCCAGGTGCTGAAAAAATGAGACGAATGAGCGAAGAGGCTGAAAAGAAAAAAACAATTAAAAAATAAAGGAATACTAAATGAAAAAGGTTGTTTTATTCTGTTTAATTTTAGTTTTTCTATTTTCATGCAAAGATGCTACATCTCCATCTGAATCGAGTACTAAAGAAATGATAAATGGTAAATGGAAATGGATCGGTCCCTTTTGGGCATCCGATTGGGCTACATTAAAAGATGCTACTTATGAATTTAATATTAAAAATGATAGTCTCTATTTTGATGAATGGCGTCTTGTTTACAGTCCAGATTTAAAGAAACAGCTCCCTTATCCAGTTAATATTACAGCATATGTAAATTCTTACCATGATAATTATATTGAATTCACAATACAAAAATATCCTTATAATATTTATCAGCAATATGATTCACTAACAAAACAATATATTTTGATTACAAGAGAAACTAATATAAGTGCTACTTTAACAGTTCCTAATAAAGATACTTTGAAAATAAAAATGCATGGTGATTTTTACGATTCACTAAATTCACGTCAACATGATCCTTATTGGGAAGATGTGTATTTTCGTAGTCAGAAGTAAATTAAAGTGATAATATTTTATTTATGCCAAAGAAAAGTCGTGATGTATGGAAACTGAAAGAATATAATAAGTGTTACTGTTACGAACGATATGGTAATGTATATACCTATGTATTTGGCATTAAGAAAGCAACTGATTTGACATGGATTCCAGAAAACAAACAAAGAGCTCTTCAAATTCTAAATGAAAGAGTTAGAAAACATTATGATCCTGATAAAATTGAATACTCTTTGTATGATTTATTAGATGATTATAAAAGAAATAAAATGAGAGAGATGTCTCAGCAATCTCAGAAGAAACTTAATGAAGTATTTAAATGGGTTTTTAATATGTCTGATTTTAATTTAAATCAAACTACTGAAATTAGAAATGCAATCTTAAAGAATTTTGAAAATCATCAATTATCCAATTCTACTAAAAGTAAATATTTAGGTTATATCTCATCAGTTTTTAATTATGGAATTGACAATCATTTTCTTGAACATAACCCAATAAACAAATCAATAATTCCAAAAGCAATTCATAAAGAAATAATTTCTTTTTCTCCAGAAGAAGTTGAAGCAATTTTAAAAATGCTTTTGCGATTAAATAAAGAAATTACGTATGGAGTTGTTTTATTTAGTAGGTATTTCGGCACTAGAATATCTGAGACATTATCATTAAAATGGTCTAATATCAATCATGAAGATATAAAGTTTATTAGGAAAGGTGGTAAAACTGCCAGACTGCCTTATGATAAATTCGATAGGATTATAAATTGGATTAATTCTCAGCCTAGAAGTAATGACAAGTTATTTAATATTACATCTCAGAAAGCTGGATTACATTTAAAGTTAGCAATACACTCAATTAATAATGATCCAAATATTAATATGATGATTAATGATACTTTGTCTTTCCATGCTATTCGTAAGATGAGAGAGAATGAATTGATTAAATTATATAAGAATGAACCGAAAGTTGTAGCTGATTTTATGGGTCACACATTGGCTATTCAACAGAAACATTACTTAACTGTTTTTGAGTCTGACGAGCTAAGAGAAAAGCTTAAATTTGAGTGAAAATCGAGTGGTTTTTGACCTTTTTTTGACCTTTTAAAGAAGAAGCCTTTGTAAGTAGTTAATTTACAAAGGCTTATAATTTTATTAAGCGGAGGGAGCGAGATTCGAACTCGCGGTAGAGGCTTAAACCCCTACGACGGTTTAGCAAACCGTTGCCTTCAGCCGCTCGGCCATCCCTCCATTTCCCATTATTTGATTGCTAGATGCCATTCGTAATGGATTACAAAATTAGACATTTTGTTATAAATAAAAAAGTGAAAAATTGCTATTGATGAAAATAAATATTATTTACAACAGAATCACTAAACCAACAACTAAAAGGAATATTAGAAATAAAGCCAATTTTAAAAGTTTTTTCATCATCATAAAGATAATCATAGATATTAATATTCCAAAAACTACCTGCAGGATAAATGGAAGATTACCAACCATAGTTAAAATTTTAGTCATTGCTTTACTCTTTTAATCTAAATATTTTTCAATTACTTTCATATATTGTTGAATTTGATTTGCTGTCAAAATTCTTTCTTCCTTTTCTTTTGAATTAGCTAACATTTCTGAATCCAAGTCTTTTTCTAATATGTCAATATGTTCATAACGCTTTTTAACAAGTAATTCTAAATCTTTTGTTTTTTCCTTCAAATCATCAATTAAAGAATTTTTTTCATTAATCTGAATTTGAAAAGACTTAATTTCATTTTGCATTTTAAACATTGTTTCATTTGAAACAGGTGAAGCATTTTTATTAATCAAGCTATTTAGTTCATCTATTCTCTTATCTTTATCCATCAATGAAGATGTAAGTTGTTGATTCTTTAGTTGATACAACTCACTTAAACCTTGCATTTCTTTTAGATAATCTTCTTTTTGAGACAATGTGTCTTTTAATATATTCATTTGCCTATCTAATTCATTTACTTTTTCTAGAGTTGATTTCAAATCAATTTCACCAAGGCTATTGCCTTCTCTGAAATCTTCAATTAATCTATTTAACTCATATCTTTCAGCTTCAAAACTTGATATTGTTTCTGTATTAGCTTGAATTAAAAGCTTCATTTCAATATTCTCGGTTTCAAGTGCCTGCAAGAATTCATTAGAAGACAAATTGGAATTTTCAAACTTTGCCTTTAATTCATTTATTTCAATTTCTTGAGAATAGTTATATTCTATTAATTCTTCAAATTCTTTTTCACTTTTAAATATCTTGTCATCTTTCTCATTAACAGCAATTTGTAACTCAGTTAGGCTTTTTTCATAACTTAGTATTCTTTCTTTATCGCTATTTGCTTCTATTTTTAATTCTTCAAACTTTTCTCTAAGCAAAGCTTCTTCTTGTTTTACATTGTTACACTTATGCTCTGCTTCACGAACTTTTTGATTAAATTGTTCAAGCGCTAATTCATTTGCAACTATAACAGCATTTAATTGTTTTATTTTTAGATTTTGTTCTTCCAGTATTACATCTTTAGTTGATATAGTATCATTATGTGCTTTTAAATTATCATTTTCAATTTTAATTGAAGAAACTTCTTCTTTTAATAATGTAATGTCGTCGTAAAGAGTATCAATAAGTTTTATATATTCGTCTTTAGCTGTATTCCAATTAGATCTATCAATATTAAAGTTATTTAATTTTGAAGTATAAATGTTTATTGCTTCAGCTTGGCTTTCCAATTCTACTTTATATTTATTTAATTTTTCTTCACTAGATAAGTTGACATTTTCATTTTGTGCTTTAGCTTCTTGGAGTTTCTCCATAAGCTTATCACGTTGACTTGTCAATTCATCAAAAGTTTGTTCAAATGATTCTAGCTTTTCTTTAGTTGAATTATATTTTTTTTCTAAATCTTTTAAAATAAATAGTTTACTATCAAGACTTGCAATCGATTCTTTTTGTTTTAATATTGTTTCATCTCTTTGATGCAAATCAAAATTTCGTCTAGTAATTTCTTTTTGCAAAAATCCATAATTAGTATGAGAGTCTTCTAATTCTTTAATAGTTTCTAAAAGTTCGTTTTTAGATCTTTGTTCCGACGAATTGTATTTGTCTTGTAATTCCGTATGAAGTCTGGAAATTTCTGTATATTTATGTTCGAATATTGCTGCACTATCCAATCTAAGATTTAACTCTTTGATTTTATCATTAAGATTTTCTAAATGTTCTTCTTGTTCTTTACTTTTAGCTTCAAATTCTTCTTTAATCAATTTTAAATTGTTTGACTCTTCATCACTAGAAATAAAAGATGAGTAAAGTTCAGAATTCTGTTCTTCTAAATTTTTAACTTTTGTTTTAAGTTCTAAAATATTTTCAGCACTTAATCTAGTGGACTCCCACATTTTATCAACTGCATGCCTGAGCAGCTCATTTTGAATATTTGAATTTTGCATAGCTTTTAACCACTAATTATTTTCTTAATGATGCATTTAACTTAGTTTCTACTTCAACAATAATTTTATTGACTAATGTTTCTACTTCAATTGTTTCAAGGGTTTTCTCTTTTGAAGCGAATGTAAGTGAGTAAGCCAAACTCTTTTGATTCTCTACCATATTTTTGCCTGAAAATACATCAAATATTTTAACTTTTTTGAGTAAATTTGTTCCTACAGATTGTATGATATTTTCTACGTCTAAACTATTTACACTACTAGCAACTAAAAAAGCCAAATCCCTTTCTATTTTAGGGAATTGAGATATTGAATTGTAATCCCATTTTTTTTGTTTTAATCCAAATATTTCAGTAAGGTTAAGATTTAATATAAATATATCTTGATCTATATCCATATTTTTTAAAACTTTTTTATGAACTAATCCTATATATCCAATTTCCTTTTTACCTTTATACACACATAAGGAATTTAAAGACATAAAGTTTGTTTTTTCTTTAAATTGGCTCAAAGTTAGGTTTGCAATTTTTAAATAATCACATAATTCTTCAAAAGCACCTTTAATATCAAAAAAATCGAATGCTCTTTCTGTTTGATTCCATTCTTTATTTAAAGCATTTCCTGATAACCCTATTACAAGTTCTTCAATTTCAGTTATGCCCTCTAAAAAACTCTCTTTATCTGAATTGTATTTGTGAAAAGACTTACCAATTTCAAATAGTTGAAGGTTCTTATTCCCATGCCTTATATTATGATGTATAACTTTCAACATTTGAGGAGTGGAACTTGGTCTCATTATAGAAAGCTCTTCTCCTAAAGGATTTGCAATTTCTATTAAATTATCACTAAATATTTTTGAAGTATTTGGATCAATCTGAAACTGAGTATAAATTTGTCTAAATCCAGAATTAGATAAATAGTCCATTATCTTATGTTTGGTTTCCGATTCATTTAATTTATGCGAAGTCCCTTTACTTTCAAAATTTATATTGCTACTATAGTCAGGTGCTATATTGTCATAGTTAAAAAATCTAGCTACTTCTTCTATCAAATCTTCTTCTATATCTATATCATGCCTGAAGTTTGGAACAGAAACTGTTATACTGTCATTGGTTAATTCTAATTTTGTAAAATTCAAATATTCTAATGTTTCTAAAATTTGCTCTTTAGGAATTTCCACTCCAATTAATGAATTAGCTTTTTGAAATCTAAGAGTAACTTTTTTTTCTTCAATTTTAGTTGGATATATATCAATCAATCCATGTTCAATATAACCACCTGTAAGTTCAGCAATTAATTGAGCCGCTCTATTTGCACAATAAACAAGATTGTCTATATCCACCCCACGTTCAAATCTATAAGATGCGTCAGATTGAATTCCTAATTTTTTACTAGTTTTGCGAATAGATTTAGGATTGAAATAAGCTGATTCAATAATAATATTTGTAGTGTTATCATTTATTTCACTATTCTCACCACCCATAACTCCAGCAATAGCTATTGATTTTTCACCATCGCATATCATCAACATTTTATCATCTAAAATACGTTCTTTACTATCAAGAGAAGTAAATTTCTCACCATTATTTGCGTTCTTTATAACAACTTTGTTCTGACTTAAAGTATCCAAATCAAAAGCGTGAAGTGGTTGACCTTGTTCAATAAGTATTAAATTTGTAACATCAACTACACAATTTATTGATCTTAATCCAACAAGTTTAAGTTTGTTTTTAAGCCAATCTGGCGAATCTTTAACTTTTGCATTTCTAACTATCCTTGCTACATATCTAGGACAATCAATAGTGTTTTCAATTTTTATTGAAACTGAATCACTTATATTACCATTGTCTTCTTTGAAATTTACTACCGGTAAATTTACTCTTTTCTTTAAGTAAGCGGCTAATTCTCTTGCAATCCCTAAATGACTTAAACATTCAGATTTATTTGGAGTTAGGCTTACTTCAAAAACAGTATCATTCATATTTAAATAATCAACTAAAGATATTCCTAGTTCAGTATCATCTGGTAAAACCCAAATACCACTGTGGTCATTATCCAAATCTAGTTCAGCTCTTGAGCAAATCATTCCATTAGATTCAATTCCTCGTATTTTTCTTTTTGCAAGTTTGAACCCACCATTTGGAACTGTAGCTCCACTTAAACCTAAAACAACAATTTGATTAGAATCTACATTTGGAGCACCACAAACAACAGTTTGTGATATACCGTTATATTCAACAGTACAAAGTGACAATTTATCAGCATCTGGATGAGGTATTTTAGATATCACCTTTGCAGTGATAAAACCTTCATACTTTGAAGCATAGTTTTCAATTTTCTCAACTTCTATTCCAAGCATTGTTAAAATTGAGTCTAATTCAGAGGAAGTATAAGAGAAATCAATGAATTCCTTTAACCAATTAAGAGATATTAGCATCTAAATATTATATTATTAATGTAAGTAGTTTTAAAAAATGCAATTTAACAAAAAAATTAATACAAAATTTAAAAAGATTAAACTTTTCAAAAGTTAATCAAAATTGTATTTATTTTATAGGCTTGTATTTACTTAATTTCAAAGAGTATGAAATTATAATATTATAAGATAATTCCTATTATCTTTTTAAAGCACAACTTAATAATTTAAGTTTCTTAGAAATTGTTACCAATTCTTGAATACAAAGAATACAGCAAGTAACATAAATAGAAATCCAACAACATGGTTCCAAGCAAATTTATCTGTTTTAAATACTGTAATAGCCAAAATTGCAAAAACTGTTAGTGAAATAAATTCTTGAATAATTTTAAACTCAACTAAATTAAAAGGTCCACCATTATCTACATATCCAATTCCATTAGCAGGCACTTGAAATTCATATTAAAAAAAAACAATAGCCCAGGTTATTCACTATAACATAAAAAGATTAAGTGAATAGAACCAATCAAATCTCTTTAATTCAAAATGACCATATCAAGCAAATGTCATAAATACATTCACAATTATTAAAAGTAAAACTGTATATATTCCTTGTATCAATTTACCCCTCTTCTACCTGATCAAATATTCTATTCATTTTAATACCACTCGATGGTGAAATTAATAATGGTACTTTTTCAACTATAACTGAACTTGTATCCAAACCAAATGCTTTTTCTTCAGACAAACTAATTTTTTTCAAAATGGCATAAATAGCCAAGACTATCCTATCAATAACTGGAAAATCATTGTCTATTGAAATGTATTTTTCAATTACAACAAATTTAAAGTCACCAATAATATTAAATTTTCTTAAAGACGTATATGTACTTTTAATATCAACTTCATTATTTTTTACCATATCTTCAACTACTTTTCTAAAAAGTAAATTAATTTTAGGTTCTACTCTAAATCCTAAGTTATAATCTATTCTGTAAATTTTCAATTTCATCAATTCTAGCAGAACTTGTTAAAAACACTAAATTAGAAGCATATTTAGGAACACTTTCATCTTCACTTAAGGCAACTAAAGTTTCTATATGATTTCTAAACTTTGTAAATTCAAGATATTTCTCTTTGATTAATTTTGCTTTATGCCATACTGTTATAATTGTAACATAAATACCACTAATCAATATTGTAACCCATCCACCATGCATAAACTTAGCACTATTTGCAATAACAAAGGATAACTCTACTACTAAATATACTATAGAAAAAATTACAATAACTGATATTGGAAATTTTTTCATTATCATATAATATACTAATAGTATTGAAGTCATAAACATTGTAATCACAATTGCCATACCATAAGCAGCCTCCATATTGGAAGATTCTCTAAAATAAAGTACAACAATCAAACAGCCTAATAGTAAAAACCAATTAGTAGAAGGGATATATAACTGTCCTTTCATATTAGTTGGATAAATTATCTTTACCTTAGGCCAAAAATTTAATCGAATAGCTTCATTAATTAAAGAAAATGAACCACTTATCAATGCCTGTGAAGCAACAATAGCAGCTATTGTTGCTAAAATTATTCCAAAACCTAAAAACCAACTTGGCATAATTGAATAAAATGGATTTGCTCCATTTAATTTTGTACCCAAATGACTCATAAGCCAAGCGCCTTGACCAAAATAGCTTAAAACTAAGCAAGTTTTAACATATCCCCAACTTAGTCTGATATTTTGTCTTCCGCAATGACCTAAATCATGATATAATGCTTCAGCACCAGTTGAACATAAGAAAATAGCTCCCAATAGCCAAAATCCATTCGGATGATTGGTAATTAAATTATATGCATAATATGGATTTAATGCCTTGAGTACACTCCAATTACTAGACAGATTGAATAATCCTAATATCCCAATTACTGTAAACCAAGTAACCATTACTGGTCCAAACGATTTTCCTACCTTATCAGTACCAAATTGTTGGAAAAAGAATATACCTACTAAAATTAAAATTACAAACGGAATTGGATTCAAATGACTAAATTGAGGCAACGCTCTTATCCCTTCAATAGCTGAGGCAACTGAGATTGGAGGAGTTATTATACCATCAGCAAGTAGAGTAGATGCACCAATAATCGCAGGAATAATTAGCCATTTTGTCTTCATTTTCTTTATTAAAACATATAAAGGTAATATACCACCCTCACCATCATTATCTGCTCTTAAAAGTAAAGTTACATATTTGATAGTTGTAATTAAAGTTAATGTCCAAAAAATTGCTGAAATACCACCTAAGACAATATCTGCATTGATTATTTCATCGCCAATAATTGATTTTAAAACATATAAAGGTGAAGTACCAATATCTCCATAAATTATACCCAATGCGACTAAAAGTCCGGCTGCTGTGGCTTTATTATGATTTACACTATGCTCTTGAGACATTTATTATCCTAGTTAATGCTAATTAGAAACTTTTTGTAAAATTGCAAAAATTTAAGACGAAACTTATAAAAAAGATATTCATTATTCAAACATTGTTTTATGCAAAAAACTTTTAATAAAGATTTTGACAAATTAACCGATATTTTTAGGTAGTAAATCTCTTAATTCTCTTTTTAATAATTGAAATTTATTTTATCTATTTTTGGCACAAGTTTTTCATTACTACTAATATAAGTGAAGTTATTGACAAATTGGCATATATTGAAAAAATTAACTCAATATTAACTATTTTTTATTATTTTTGCAGTTGTAATTTGAAAAAAAGTTGAAAAGTGTTAAAAAAACTACACAATAATATTGAAAATCAAATTTATTTTATAAAAAACAAAACATTTTGTAATATATTTTGAATTAATTGATGTTTTTTTGTAACTTTTTGTCAAAAAAAGTGTCTATTAGGTAAGAATCAAAAGTCATTTAAGAAAAAGAATTTTTTACTTTAACATAAGGATATTTAATGATTGGTATTTATACTCTGTTTTTATAAAAATAAGTGTTTTTTTAAGTGTATAATTTAATATTAAAATTAAATATTTTAAAGTAATAGTTCCGCAAGGGAGGGAATATGGATTTAGCATTGCAAATAGAAAATCTGTTTAGAACAGATAGAAAGAAATTCCTTGGTTTCATTCGTCAAAGAGTACGTAGCCAAGAAGAAGCAGAAGATATTCTTCAAGACGTATTTACAAATGTTTTAGCTGCATCACATAATGTACAAAAACCAATTGAAAATATTGCATCTTGGGTGTTTACTGCTGTTAGAAATAGGATAATTGATTCATACAGAAAAAAACGTGCTGAAACTTTTTCAGATATGCAAACTCCTGGTCAAGCAGATGATGGAGTTGATTCATTTGAAAACTTCTTAGGTGATCTTACTACTAGTCCCGAATCCGATTTGATGAGAAAAACAATTTGGGAAGCTGTTCAAGAAGGTCTAGCAGAATTACCTGATGAACAAAAAGCTGTTTTTATAAAAAATGAATTTGAAGGCGTATCTTTTAGAGAAATGTCTGAAGAAACTGGAGTTAATATCAATACTTTACTTGCTAGAAAAAGATATGCTGTTCTACATTTAAGAAGAAAATTAAAAGATTTGTATAATTCTATGAATGACAACTAGAACTAAAAGTTCTTATATTTAAAATTTGGGCTGTTCTGTAATAAGAACAGCCTTTTTTTATGACATTTTGTCAATGTCAAAAAAACAATTAGTCTGACAAAATTACATTTTATAGTATTAATATTGCAAACCGATTTTATTTGTACTCAAATTTTAAAAAATATCCGTAATTTTGTTTTTTGTTGATAATTAAAATTAAAAATGGAAACTAAAGAAATAGTTAGAAATATAGCTAATCTTGCTAATTTAGAATATAGTGAGAGTGAACTTGAAACATTAGTTCCTCAATTCGAAAAAATACTTTCATATATTGCAGTAATTGATAATTTAGATTTGGAAGGTATTGAACCCCTTCCTCATATTATTGACGAACTTAATTATTTTAGAGAAGATGAACCAAAGCAATCTGTTTCTCAAACTGATGCTTTAAAAAACGCTCCCAAAAAGAACGACAATTTCTTTAAAGTTCCAAAGGTATTAGAATGAGCTTTTTAAAAGAAAGAATTATGGATGCAATAGGTATTATTCCTGCTAGAATAGGTTCAGTAAGATTGCCTGAAAAACCTTTAGCATTAATTAATGGGAAAAGTTTAATCCAAAGAGTATGGGAAGGTGCAAGCACTGCCAAAACTCTTCGCAGACTTATTGTTGCCACAGATGATATTCGTATTAAAGAGCATTGCGAAAGCTTTGGAGCTGAAGTTGTTTTAACTCCTGCCGAACTTCCAAGTGGAACTGATAGAATTGCTTATGTTGTAAAAGAACTTGATGAAACTGCTGATGTAATCTTTAATATTCAGGGTGATGAGCCTCTTATTAAAGGTGAACTTATCGACGAGTTATTTAATAGATTTGTAATATCCCTATGTGAAGTAGGCACTTTAATTAAAAGAATCAATGATGTTGAGGAATTGGATAATCCAGGGATAGTTAAAGTAACATTAAAGAATGACAATGTAGCAAATTATTTTTCACGTTCACCTATACCTTTTGTTAGAGATAAGGAAAAAAAAGATTGGCTTAGCTCGCAAGTATTTTGGAAACATATTGGAATTTATGCTTACAAAGATTTTGCTCTAAAAAAATTCACTGAACTTCCTCAAACTGATTTAGAAATTTCTGAAAGTCTTGAACAATTAAGACTATTACAAAACAACTTTAAATTTTTCTGCCTTGAGACTAAAACAGATTTTATTAGTATAGATACACCTGAAGATATTTTGAAAGTTGAAGCAAAACTAAATAGTTTGGGTTTTGATTAAAAAAATAGAATAAATAATTAATTAACCTTTTGAAACTTTGGCATTTTTAACATCAACATAGTATTTACCAATCTCAGCTGAAACTAACATAATAAGTGAAGAGTAATAAATCCAAAAAGCTAAAGAAACTATAATTGCATAAGTCCCATAGAATTTGCCGTAATCAGCTATAGTAGTAATATACCAAGCAAACACATTTCTAGATAATTCAAGTGAAACAGCACAAATTATAGTTGCTAAAAGCCTGCTATGTCTTGGTATTTTTTTATTAGGCACATAACTAAATATAAAATAATAAAGTATAAAACCTGAAACAAACGAGGCAAAAGTTAATAAGGCATTTGAAAAAAGCCACTCTATCCTATCTGGAAAAACAGTCCTTACCACAGAATCCATAACTGATACTAATGGTATAACATAAGAATAAGTTAAAACAAAAAAAGTTAAAAAGATAGTAAGCAAAATGTCTTTTAATCTATAAATCAAAAAGAATTTAGTGCTTTCTAAATCAAATATCCTATTTAATGAAGATCTGAATGCACTTATTAAAGCTGATGAAACCCAAAGCAATGCAATTAATCCATAAATCCCTAAATATGAACTTTTACTAAGTATGTTTTTTAGCTCTAACAGCATAACTTGAACAATTTTTTCATTTGATTTATTTGGTGGCAGTATCTCCCATACTAAACTATTGAAAGTATTAGAAATACTTTCAAAACCAAAAAATGAATTGATTAAATAAATCACTACTAATAACAGAGGTAAAATATAAATTAAAATATTGAAGGATATACCACTTGCTAATAAGTATATATTATGTTCGTCGATTCTATCACTTAATGCCGAAATATGGCTATAAATTCTATAAAGTTTGCTATATTTATTTTTTAATTGTTGCAACATTTTTTAATTACTTTTTATTATGTACAATCTTTTTAAAATTAGTTGTTTTTTATTACTCACAATTATCATTATTACAATGTTTGATAGTTGTGCTACTATTATGGCACCAAATGGTGGACCTAAAGACACAATACCACCAGTTATATTAAATTTTGAACCTAAAAATAATACTTTAAATTACAAAAGTGGCAATATTATTTTAGAATTTAGCAAATTTATGAACAAAAGCAAAGTAATTGAAAATATTTTTATTTCTCCTTCTGTTCCATTAAAATTTAACTGGTCTAAAAAAACACTCGAAATTGTGTTTAACAAAGCTCTACAAGATACTACAACTTATTCATTTCAATTAGGTACAGAATATTTAGATTTTTTAGGCAATAAACCTGAAAAAGCATTCAATTTAATATTTTCAACAGGACAAAGTCTTGATAGTGGTAGTATTAGTGGTAAATTATATTCTGATAAACCAGATGGAGTATATATATTTGCATATAGAATTGACAATATTAATCCTGATACATTAAATCCTTCAAAAGTAAAAGCACATTATAGAACTCAAGTTGGAACTAGTGGCGAATTTCAGTTTAATGGTTTAAAAATGGGCAAATACAGATTTTTTGCGGTAGATGATAAATTTAAAGATGAATTAATTGATTTCAATTCAGATCAAGTTAGTTCAGCAAATAAGGATATTATCATTTCTAATAAAAAGGAAAGGTTCAATTTAAGAATTGGCAATCCTATTGATAATTTAGCCCCAACTCTTACAAATGCAATAAGTATCAATCAAAGAAAGATCGCAGTTATGTTTAGTGAAGATACTCTATAAATAATAGAGCTTTTAAATTAAGTGATTCCAATGGTACTAAAACAAATGAAGTAATATCGGCTTATTTGAAAGATAAATCTAGCAAAGAAGTCATCTTAATTTCTAAAGATTCAATGTTTCAAAAAGATAAATGGAAAGTAACTGCCACAACTAATTTTGAAAATTCAATTAAAGATCTTTCGAAAAACAAAATATCAGATTCTAACAATATAGCATATTTTTATGGTTCTGATGAAAAGGATACTAACAAACTTAGTTTGATAAATTTTGAAATTAAAGATAGTACAAAAGAAATTGAAACAGATAAGTTCTTTTTGTTTAATTTCAATCAAGCAATTAGCTATGATGAATTTAAAAAGAGAGTATCTTTAAAAACTATTGATGATAAAGAAGTAAACAGTGAAATGACCCAAATCCAAAGTAATTTTTTTAAAATAAAACCTCAAGCTTTACTTAATAGTAGGTCTTGGTACAAAATTAAAATAGATATGAATAAATTCACATCTTTGGAAGGTAATTCATCAAAAGACACAACTTTTTTAGTTCGTTTTTCAACTAAATCCAAGGCTGAAGGATTAATTGTATCAGGTCAAATAATTGATAGTACTAATTTAAAAGGTAAATATATTTTGGAGTTAACTAGTACTGATAGACGAAGTAAATATATTACATCAACTTTAGATCGAAATTGGAAATTTGACAATGTTTTAGTAGGTACTTACAAACTTTCAATTTATTTAGATGAAAATTTGAATAATACTTATGATTTTGGTACTTTTTATCCGTTTAAAACTTCTGAAGTCTTTTATTATTTGGAAAAAGAAATCAAAGTTAACTCAGGTTGGAGTATTGAAGATATTATTTTAAAAATTACTAAATAATCAAAATAATGGCAAAACGACAAATTTGGCATATACCCAAGCTTCATAGCAACGAAAATGAGGAATCAAACCCAAGAAGAGTAACTTGGTTAGAATTGTTTTATGATTTAATATTTGTTGTAGTAATTTCTCAAACCTCTCTTAGATTATTAGGAATAATAACTTTAGATAGTATTACTGGATTTGTACTTGTATTCCTTCCAATTTGGTGGGTTTGGTTAGGCTCAACAATGTATAATGAAAGATTTGAAACTGAAGGAATTGAAAACAGGTTAATTTTCTTCATTAAATTGATACCATTAATTTTGCTTTCAGCTTTTTCAGCTGATGCTACAAATTCAAGTGGCGGATTATTCGCTTTGAGCTTTGTTTTGGCAAGGGGTTTTATGCTTTTACTTTGGTTAAGAGCAGGTTATCATGTGGCAATATTTAGACCAATTTCAAACAAATATTTTGTAGGATTCGGTTTATCAATATTATTGTTTTTATTTTCAATTTTTATAACTCCCCCTGAAAAATACTATTTTTGGGGTATTGCTTTGTTTTTTGATTCAATTACACCATTTTTTACTTTAAAAGAACAAACAAAACTTCCGAGAATGAGCTCTACCAAACGACCAGAGAGATTTGGTTTATTGATAATAATTGTTTTAGGTGAAGCATTTACTGGAATCGTTAGTGGTATTAAGAATTCTCATCTTTTAAATATTTGGATTTTGATTTCCGGATTTGTAGGACTTTTAATTGGATTTAGTCTTTGGTGGATATATTTTGATTTCGTTGGTAGAAGAAAACCAAAAAACAATATTTATTCCTCAATTTCTTGGGGTTATCTACATTTACCTCTATCTATTTCAATTGTTGCAACTGGTTCTAGTCTTAACAATTTTATATCAAGTAATGGAGCATTGTCTTATGGTGCTACTGTGCTTTTTACTTCAGCTATTGCTACTTTTTTAATTGCAATTGGGTTACTTGAATTAACTTTACAAAGATCTAATAATGAACCAACTCACAAATATCTAAGTAGTAATTTAAAAATAATCTGTGGGATTTTGGGATTTCTTTTAATTCCATTTATCAATTTATTTAGTTCGTTATTATTATCGTTAATATTGTTTTCTCTTTTACTAATCAGTATGATCTATGGTTTTTATACGTGGTTTTCTAATGATGTATATGATATCTCAGAAGAGATTTGAAATAGTATTTGTTAAACTTCAATGTGTAAGTTTCTACTTTAGCTACCTTTTAGATTTGTCAAATCATAAAAATTGACTTTTTTAAACTTTTTTGTGCCAATCGTTCAATAAAATTTAATTAGATTTGTCAGTTATACTTCTTACAAACTAAAATTCAAAAATGTTGCAAAAAAAATCAGTACGTAACTTGCCTGTTCTTATAACTTCTTTCTTGTTTGGATTACTAATACTAGCTTTACCTTCGTGTAATGACGCTCCCACAAGTTTAGGATTCCCTTTAGATACTATAAACTTGGAAGGGATTTCAAGTGACCAAAACAAATTAGTATTAGATTCTAAATCTTATCAAAATAGATTATTAAATACAAGAAACAGTTCCTATTTCTTTGTAGGAAAAGGAAATGGAATGGAAGCAATTTCATTTTTGAGATTTGGTACTTTAGAATATGATTCCCTTGATTATATTCAAGAAACTGATATTATTTCAGCTAAAATATCTTTTTATCCTAGTAGAAATGTTTTTGGTGATTCGTTAGCAAGTATTAATCAAGAAATCAATTTATATGAATTACAAAAAAGATACTCTGATAGTACTACTTGGGATTCGATTGTAAATCCAATTGATGGCAAAAACTTTTATAATTCTAACGAATTAATATCAACTTTTTCCGGTAAAGTTGAATTAAAAGATACAATGAGTAGTATTGTATTTGATATTAAAAAGAGTTTAATTGCAAAATGGATGCAAAGTGCTAGAGATACTGCAAACATATCTACTTATGCACCTTATAAAAATGGTTTGGTTGTAGTTGGTGGCAATGGCTCCAAAATTATAAATAGATTTATAGTTCCAACTTCAGATATCCCTAAGATTCAAGTTGTTTTTAATAATACTAAAACTAGTAAAGTAGATACAATTTCACTTAAATTACAAATAAATTCGTTTTATGCTAATTCAGCTTTGTCAAATGATAAATCTATTGTTCTACAAGGTGTTACTTCAATAAGAAGTCAAATCTTTTTTGATGTAAGTAAAATACCACAATTTGCTTCAATAATAAAGGCGCAACTTGAGTTAACTTTAGATTCATCAAAATCAATAATTTCTAATTTTGGATTGGACTCAGTTTTGGCGGCAGGTGAATATACTGATTTAGCTGAATCAAAGCCCACTGTTCCATATACTGCATATAGAAGAGCAAATTCAAATGTATATATTTTCCCAAGTATTACTAGTGCTATAGAAAGATGGACTCGCTCTGATGGTAAAGGATCTTTAATACTTATTCCTCAAAAAAATGCAGCTTCATCTAATGAATTGTATTTCTGTGATAGATTAGTTTTTTATGGAGTTGATGCTGTTGATGTTAGTAAAAGACCTAAATTATCTATTATTTATTCTAAAAGACCTAAATTATAAATTGATTATATAAAATTATGAAATTGAAGTTATTATTATTAATATTCGCTTTATCAAGTACTATTATTTTGGCTGATGGTGGATCAAATTATTCTATTTTTGGTATTGGTGATTTGAACAAAAGTAGTGGTCCAAGCTATGAATCTATGGCTGGAACATCAGTTGCAATGCCATTGGAAACTGCAATTAATTTAAATAATCCTGCTATGTGGTCATATAATACTAGTACAAGATTCCAAGTTGGTTATAGGTTTAATCAAAATTTGGTAAGTGATGCTAATCAATCTCTTTATCAAAACAATGGTAAAATTGATGGATTTCATATATTATTTTCTATTGATACATCTATCGGTTTAAGTTCAGGATTGGGATTGTTTTCAAATTCTAGTCAAAACTATTATGTTTCTTCACCTCTTGATTTGACAATTGATAGTATTAGAGCTTCTGGAAAAACTTTGTTCCAAGGAACAGGTGGGATTACTTCAATGTACTTTGGTTTGTCTGTCAAACCTCTTAATTTTTTGTCAATTGGACTGCAAGGAAAAGCCTATTTTGGAGTTAGTGATGATATAGTTAGATCTCTTTTTAATGAGAACTATACATTTGAATCTCTAAGCAGACAAAATAGATCTTTTAAAGGCGGTTCTTTTAGACCTGGAATTAGTTTGTTATTTGAAAATTTTACTTTTGGTGCCTTTTATGAGACAAGCCCTACTATGACTTCCAAAAATACCACAACATATTATTCATCACTAAATAAAGATACTCTTTTTACAAGTTCAACTGAATTTGCAATTCCAAGCTCATTTGGCATTGGTCTTTCTTATCTAACAGGCAAATTTTTAATTGGTTTTGATTATAAAGCTCAAAATTTTACAAATTTTAACTTTAAAAAATTAAATAATGTTGAATATACTAATGGTAGCAATATTAGTTTGGGAATAATGAGATACGGTAGCACTATGGCTGGCTCGTCTTTATTAGACAAAATAAGCTATAAGTTTGGAGCTGGTTATAACAAACTTTATTATAAAGTAAACGGCAAAGATATTGACGAAATGTACGGTAGCTTGGGTACTTCAATTCCAATGCCTGGCACTGGTGTACTTGAACTTAGCTTAACAATTGGAAAACGCGGTACGACAAATGATGGCTTAATTCAAGAAATTTTTGCTAAATTAGGTGTTTGTGTAAGTATTGGTGATGTTTGGTTCAAACCATTTAAAAGAGAATTTGAGTAAGCTCTTATTTAAGAGATACAATATAAAAGGAAATTAAAATGTCAAATAAAAGTAATTTTTATCCAATAGTTCGCTCTACTACTGTAGTGGGAGTTATTAAAGATGGTAAAGCTGCAATGGGTGCCGATGGTCAGGTTTCATTTGGTAATACTGTAATGAAACATAGTACAAAGAAAGTACGTAAAATATACCAAGATAAAATTATGGTGGGATTTGCTGGTGCAACTGCAGATGCATTTACATTATTAGGAAAATTTGAAGAAAAGCTTGAAGCAAATAGAGGGAATTTATATCGTGCTTCAATTGACTTAGCTAAAGATTGGCGAACTGATAGATACCTGCGTAAATTAGAAGCTATGTTGGTTGTTATGAATAGCAACCAAGCTCTACTAATAAGTGGTACTGGAGATGTTATTGAACCAGATGATTGTATAATTTCAATTGGTTCTGGTGGTTCTTACGCACTATCTGCTGCTCGTGCTTTATACAAGCATTCTAATCTTTCTGCTAGAGAAATTGTGGAAGAATCTTTAAAAATTGCTGCTGATATTTGTATTTATACCAACGATCATATTACAATTGAAGAACTTGAAGGAAGTAAATAAAATGGCTAAAGCTAAAGTTATAAAATTAGTTGAAGAAAAAAAAGAAATTGAAAAGCCTCATCAATTTACTCCAAGAGAGATTGTTGCTGAATTAGATAAATTTGTGATTGGTCAAACTGCTGCCAAAAAAGCAGTTGCTATTGCTCTAAGAAATAGATGGCGTAGGCAAAATGTTGATAGTAGTATAAAACACGAAATTATGCCTAATAATATTATTCTTATTGGTCCTACAGGTGTTGGTAAAACTGAAATTGCTCGAAGATTAGCCAAACTTGCTGGCGCTCCTTTTATAAAGGTTGAAGCTACTAAGTTCACCGAAGTTGGTTATGTTGGGCGTGATGTAGAATCAATGGTGAGAGACCTTGTAGAACGTTCAGTGGCAATGGTAAAAGATGAACACAATGCTCTCAAACATATTGAAGCTGAGATTAATACTGAAAATAGACTTTTAGATATTTTGATTCCACCTGTTAAGAAAAGTCCTTCATTTGATACTACAACTGAAAGCGAGATTGAAGAAAATGATAGAACTCGTGAAAAATTTAGAGCAATGCTTAAAAATGGTGTATTAGATGAAAGAATTATTGAAGTTGAATTAAACTCTGATAGTGCTTCTAGTATGCAAATTTTAGGTCCAATTGGTATGGACGAAATGGGAATGAATATTCAAGAAATATTTAGTAATATTGCTCCTAAAAAGAAAAAGAAAAGAAAACTAAAAGTAAGTGATGCAAGAGTAATTATACAAAAAGAAGAAGTTGACAAGCTTATAGATATGGATGCTGTTATAAAAGATGCTCTTTATAGAGTTGAAAATCTTGGTATTATATTCATTGATGAGATTGATAAAGTTGCAACCAAAGGTGGAGCTTCTGGCAATGGTCCTGAAGTTTCAAGAGAGGGGGTACAGAGAGATCTTTTGCCTATAGTCGAAGGTTCAACTGTAAATACCAAATATGGTGCTGTACAAACTGAGCACGTTCTTTTTATTGCTTCTGGTGCATTCCACGTTGCAAAGCCTTCAGATTTAATCCCCGAACTTCAAGGTAGATTTCCAATTAGAGTGGAACTAACTTCACTAAGTGAAGAAGATTTTGTGCAAATACTAACTATTCCTGAAAATGCATTGATAAAACAATATCAAGCTATGATGAAAACAGAGGGAGTGGAATTGATTTTTGAAGAAAGTGGTATAAAAGAAATTGCTAAAACAGCAGCTTATGTCAATGATGAAGTTACAAATATTGGTGCAAGAAGGTTGCACACAATTTTAACTACACTTTTGGAAGAAACATTATTCAATGCTCCTGACAATCTTAAGAAATTTAAAGTAGTTGTTGATGAAAAATTAGTTAAAGCTAATCTTTCAGCTATTGTTCAAAATAATGATTTAAGTAAATATATATTATAGATTACAAGAAGCCACCTCAAAAAAAGGTGTTTTTTTTATATACTTATTAATTAATAAATTGATTTGCTTAACTACCATTTGGAATATTTCCTATCTGAATAGATTTTCCAAACTCACTCTATTAACACTTTACTATTAAAAATCTCACTCAAAAGTAAAGATTAATGGTTTAATTTTATTACCAAGGGTTAATAATTTTACAATCAGTATTGATAAAATCTTTAATATTTCTAGTAACTAAAGTCAAATTATGTTCTATGGCTGTAGAAGCAATAATTAAATCAATAACAGGTATCAAATTTTTGTTCTTTTCCAACTTTGCATATTGTTCACCCCAAGTTAACATTATATTATAATCAATTGGAATTGATTTATATTTATACAATCTAACAACATCTGATTCAAATCAATTTCTTAATGTCGTTTTTTTTTCAGATTCAGGTAAATTATTAATACCTTTCCAAATCTCACCAAAGGTAATAACACTTATTCTCAAATCTTCTAAATTTTGACTTGAAATCCAATTTAATAGATTTTCATTTTGTTTGATTTTAATAAACTCAGAAATTACACAAGTATCCAATAAATATTTCATAATTCAATGTCTCTACCAAAATCTGAACTTCTTTTCAAATCTAAATCACTTCCAAATAAGGGTGAATTTCTAAAAAAATTAATCATTTCCATACCAGTTAAATCATTATTTTCTTTTTCTTCCATAATTACTTTGATTCTATATTTTTTGTTTTTATGCAATATAATTGGCTTTTGTTCTAACCAATGAATTTGATTATTCAAAAGTTCTGCATTATAAATTATATCCATAATAAATCTCACTATTTTTATTTTTCGACGTATAATACTTAATTTATTTTAAGTGTAAATTAATTTTTGAAAATTTCCAAACTCATTCTATTATAACTTTATAATTTTTAGTTTGATTATTGCAAATTACTTGGACAAAATAAGCACCATTAGCCCATTTGCTACAATCAATATTCAGACTTTCTTCAATACTATTTTCAAACAGTTGATTGTAAACCAATTTACCACTATTTGAAATAACTTTTACTTCACTGCCTAACTCACTGCAATTTAAAGGAATTGAGAAATTCTCTTTACTTGGATTTGGATATATTGGTAAAATGTTTTGTGCAGAATTCTTAACACTTGATTGGATATCTATTTTAAATTTAATTATTCTTAAAGTATCCAATATGCCAGTTATCAACAAGCTATCATTTGGTGATATATCACAACTTCGCATATAAGTCAAATGATATGAGTACATTATATCCTTAGTATAAAAATTTCTAACTTTAACACCATATTGCTCCTCATTTATTAATATTGAATCTTTGGCATCTAAAGTTAGTGAATTAATCAATCCAATTCTTTTAGAAAGGCTTAAGTCAAATGCCTTTTTAGATAAATTGAAAACACCATAATTATATGCACTTGAAATAAGTAAGTATTTTCCAGTTCTCGTTTGTTTCAGAAAATTATCATCATCGCTTGGAGTGATATATCCTCCATCCATCAATACTTCTTTTTGTGAAAGGTCTTTGACATCATACTTCTCCAAACGTATATTGTTTGTTGAAATAGTAAAAATATTCAATCCATTATTTGAATATATAGCTCTTGTAAAATTTTGAAATTTATTATATGGAAAATTAGGGTCAATTTTTGAATAATAACTTTTATTTAGGGCTTGAATCTTACCTGAAGAAATTTCAACTAATAAAACTGTGCTAAAATTATTATAAGAATTATAATGAGTTCCTGTTGTTATTATAAATTTTCCATCAGGTGAAAATGCAACTGAATTATAATTGTCTGGTTTATCTAAAGAAATTGTATCTCTAAATCTCATTATTTCCTTACCAGTTTCAGTATTAAAAATAATAATATGATCATATTCTGCTAATGTAATTACTGCCACCATAGAACCGTCTTTTGAAATTGCCATTTTTGATAAAGAATATTGAAGCTCTCTTGCAAATTCCTTTATTAAAGTTCCATTAGCAACACTATACATCTGAACTACACCATCATTAAGCACAAATACTGATTCTCCATTTGGGTGATAAGCTACATCATAAATTTGTCCTGGTGTTTTTACTTCCCAAACTATTTCGTCATAAGGGTAAACCATTTGCAAACCGTTTTAAAATGGTTTGCTTGTGATATATGTATTATAAAATAATTTTGTACAAATCAATAATCCAATTTATGAAATATTTAGATTAAATCACACAAGTTCTTTGAAAAACAAATGATTTTGTATTTGGTTATTTTGAATAGCGTCCAGCTTTAGCTGGATGTAAAAAATGTAGTGTAGGAGGAAATCGGCTTTAGCCAAAATCCATCCTAAAACAAGTTCAGGGTGACAAGAAAAAATAAATTGAAAAAACCCGAAATTCACTTCAAAATACTGCAATGAATTTTTTATGGAATTTGGAAAATAAAATGATGCGTAAAAAAAAATATCAGCTAAATTTGTCAAAAAACACACTTTGGAAAACTTATTTGGAAAATTTTTCCAAAAACTAAACTTGGTTTTGGTTCATTCTCCCCTTGGGGAGAAAAAAAGTGGGGTTCTTAATTGGTTACTTTTGAATGTCAAATATACCCTGAAACAAGTTCAGGGTGATAAAAATTTTAGATCCCTGCATTCGCAGGTATGACAGAAAAACAACGTTGGATTCTGTCCCTTCTCCTTTAGGAGAAGATATTATGTTTAAAATATAAGCCTGACCAAATAGTTTAAAAGTTTTAAGAAATCACTTTTTTTACAAACTATTATAGGTCAAGCTATGGAACGCAAAATAGTAAAAATAGATAATA
>JAPLFM010000161.1:0-1127 GCA_026390675.1 Candidatus Kapaibacterium sp.
GTAAAAAGTATAAAAAGATTTGTAAATGATGTTTCTTCAGAAATGAAGAAAGTATCTTGGCCAAATCAAGAGCAATTAAAAGAATCGACAATAGTTGTAGTAGCAGTAACTGCTATTATTACAATAATAGTTTTGGTTATAGATACAGGTCTTTCTTGGACCCTTACTAAAATATTCTAACAAAGATAACTCCAAATGAACGAAGCTCACGAACATATACAACAAGAAACTGAATTGAAATGGTATGCATTGCGTACTTTTACAAGTCACGAACAAAAAGTAAAAGTTTCAATAGAAACAGAAGCTAAAAGATTGAATCTTGAAGAGAGAATAGCAGAAGTAGTTATTCCACAAGAAACAGTTTTTGAAGTTAGAAACGGAAAAAGAAGAACAAGAGTTAAGAATTTTTTGCCTGGATATATATTAGTTCATGTTGTTTTAGATAAGAAAGTATTTGATGTAATTTCAAATATACCATCAGTAGTAAGTTTTGTTGGTCGTAAAAAGGATCCAGTTCCTTTACAGCCACATGAGATAGAGAGAATAATTGGAAGAGTAGAAGAAAGAAAAGATATCGCAACAATTGAAACTAAGTTTCAAATAGGTGATCCAGTAAAAGTAATTGATGGTCCATTTAATTCGTTTAATGGTACAGTAAAAGAAGTTAATAATGAAAAGCAAAAGCTTAAAGTAGAAGTAGGGATTTTGGGAAGAAAAACTCCGGTTGAGTTGGACTTTAGTCAAGTAGAATACGAAAATCATTAAAAAAGTTTTATTTAATTTTTAATAAAAAGATAGCACAATGGCAAAAAAAGTAGCTGGTACGTTTAAACTACAGTTAAAAGCAGGCGAAGCAACAATGGCCCCACCAGTAGGTCCAGCTTTCGGTCAGCGCGGTTTGAACGGTATGGAATTCGTTAAGCAGTTTAACGCTAAAACTGCAAAAGAGACAGGATTAATAATCCCGTCGGTAGTAACTTTCTTTACCGACAAGTCATTCACATTTGTAACAAAATCACCACCAGCTCCGGTATTGATTTTGAAAGCTTTAAATTTGAAGAGCGGATCTGCTGAACCTAATAAAAAGAAAGTAGGCGTGATTAATTTGGCTCAATGCGAAGATATCG
>JAPLFM010000161.1:1154-16446 GCA_026390675.1 Candidatus Kapaibacterium sp.
AAAATTAAAATGCAAGATTTGAATTGTGATACTATGGAAGCAGCAGTAGATATGATAAAAGGTACTGCTAGAAGTATGGGTATTACATATAAAGACTAATTCATATATTCTTTAATAAATTAACAAATGTGAAAAAATGAGAACTCGTGGTAAAAGATATAAAACACTTCTAAAGAATCTTGATTCAACAAAATCATACACTCTAGAAGAAGCTATTGATAATGAAAAGAAAAATGCAACAGCTAAATTTGATGAATCGTGTGAAATTTCAATGAAATTAGGAGTAGATCCTCGTAAAGCAGACCAAATGGTTCGTGGAACAGTATCGCTTCCAAATGGTACAGGTAAAAAAGTTAGAATTTTAGTTTTTGCAAAAGCTCCTAAGGATAAAGAAGCTTTGGATGCAGGTGCAGATTTTGCTGGACTAGAAGAATATGTAGAAAAGATTAAGTCAGGTTGGTCTGATATAGATGTAATTGTGGCTACTCCAGATGTAATGGGTGAAGTCGGTAAATTAGGTCGTATTTTAGGTCCTCGTGGTTTGATGCCAAATCCTAAAGTTGGAACAGTAACTTTTGATGTTACTAAAGCGGTAACTGAATTGAAAGCAGGTAAGATTGAATTCCGTGTTGATAAAGCTGGGAATATCGCTGCTGCAGTAGGTAAGTGCTCTTTTGAAACAGGAAAATTGAAAGAGAATGTAAATTCATTCTACAGTTCAATTGTAAAAGCAAAACCACTTACAGCAAAAGGTAAATATGTTCGTAGCATTCATATTAGTTCTTCAATGGGACCAAGTATAGTAATAGCTGAACAATCATTCAAAGTAGATTAATAAAAGAAATTACGCACTCTTGTATTTGTTTCGCTTCTCACATTTAATTATGTGGAAATAGATGTAAGATTAAAATAAATAACGGTAAAGTAAAAAATGATAACACCAGCAAAAAAAAGAGAGACGGTTGCAGTTCTTGCTGAGAAATTTAAAAATGCAGATTGTGTTTACCTTGTCAATTTTGAAAGAATGACAGTAAAGGAAACAATTGACTTTCGTAGAAAGTTAAAAGCAAAAAGCATAATTATGCAAGTTGCAAAAAACACTCTAATTAAAATTGCTGCTAAAGAATCAGGTAAATTTGAGTTTCCAGAAGATGTATATGTTGGTCAAAGTGCAATAATTTTTGGTGGTGAAAACGCATCAGAACCTGCAAAGATCATCAAAGAATCTTTTGACAAAGTTGAAAGACCAGTATTCAAAGCTGCAATTATTGAAGGAGTAGTATATGATAGTACTAAACTAAATGTACTATCAACTTTGCCAACAAAAGAAGATATTATTTCTGGAATTTTGAGTTCATTGAACTCTCCAATAAGTGGTATTGTTGGCACAGTAAACGCTGTGTTGCGTGACTTAGGCTCGGTTATAGAAGAATCGGCTAAGAAAAACGTAGCATAATATAATTATTTAATAAAAATTTAGAAAACAATTTATTCATTGGGAATATTAAAATGTCAAAAGTAGAAAAATTAGTAGAAGAAATATCAGCTCTTACCCTTATGGAAGCTTCAGAGCTAAAGAAAGCATTAGAAGAAAAATTTGGTGTAACTGCAGCTGCTCCTATGATGATGGCAGGTGCTGCTCCAGCTGAAGCTGTTAAAGAAGAAGAAAAAACTGAATTTGATGTTGAATTATCAGAAACAGGTCCTAATAAGCTTAACGTAATCAAAGCAGTAAGAGAAATTACTGGTCTTGGCTTAAAAGAAGCTAAAGATTTAGTTGACGGAGCTCCAAAAGTTGTAAAAGAAGCAACTTCAAAAGCTGATGCTGACGAAATCAAAAAGAAACTTGAAGAAGCTGGTGCTAAAGTAACTCTTAAGTAATTCTTTTGAACTTGTAAAAAAATTGGGGAAGTGGCATTGGTCACTTTCCCTGTATTTTATTTTAAAATGAAACAGTAATACTCAATGTTTTCAACTTTATTTTTAAAAAATTAGCAATGGGATTTTTTGATTGATTTCTAAAATAGAAATTTATCAAAAAATCCTTTTTTTATCAAACTTAGCAAAAGGGGGTCTTTGTGGATTCAAATATCGCAATGAACTCAAATGATACAGAGATTAAAACTGACTTGCTTTCTAATGTACAATTATTAGAATCAGGGAACGGTGTTATCAGATTGAGAAAACGTATTTCTTTTTCTAATTCACAGCAATATGGTCAATATCCAGATTTATTAAATATTCAAGTAGAAGCTTTTAGAGATTTTCTTCAAGAAGAAACTCCGGCCTCTAAACGTAGACAAATTGGATTGCAAGCAGCTTTTATGCAAAACTTTCCAATAGAAGATTCATCTTCTATCTTTCAATTAGAGTTTTTGGAATATACTATTGAAAAACCAAAATACTCTGAAGAAGAATGTAGAGAAAGAGAATTGACTTATTCTAAACCTTTAAAAGCTAAATTGAGACTATCAAGTAAAGCTGATAAGGAATCTGAAGATTACATTGAAGCAGTTGAACAAGAAGTATATCTTGGGAACATACCTTCTATGACTCCACGTGGTACTTTTATTATTAATGGTGCAGAACGTGTAATTGTAAGTCAAATTCACCGTTCTCCCGGAGTGTTTTTTGATGATGCTGTCCATCCAAATGGTATGAAAATCTATAATGCTAGAATCATTCCTTTCAGAGGATCATGGGTAGAGTTCACAACAGATATTCACGAAGTGATGTTTGCTTATATAGATAGAAAGAAAAAATTCCCTGTTACAACATTATTAAGAGCATTAGGATATTCTTCTGATGAAGATATTTTGAATTTGTTTGATTTGGCAGTAGCAGTGAAACCAGAAGAACTAAATGAGGAATTAATTGGAAGAAGAATTGCTTCTGATATAGTTGATTTGTCAACAGGTGAAATCTTAGCAACAAGAGATATAGTAATTGATGAAGCTTTGTTTGCTATTTTGAAAGAAGCTGAATTAGCTCCTTTCAAAATATTTAGCTACAAAGATGCAGTTGATGAACCACTTATAGCCCGTACATTAACAAAAGATACTTCTAAAACTCGTGAAGATGCTCTTGAAGTAATTTATAGACAATTACGTTCAAGTGAACCACCTGATATTGAAACTGCTGCTGCTTTGTTAGAACGTTTATTTTTTAATTCAAAAAGATATGATCTTGGAGAAGTTGGGCGTTTTAGAATTAATGATAAATTGAAATTAAATATACCTTTAGAAACAACTACATTAACAAATGAAGATATAATTGCAATTATTAAACATTTAATCAAATTGCATGGAAATAAACAGTCAGGTGATGATATTGATCACTTGGGTAATAGAAGAGTTCGTACAGTTGGTGAACAATTAGGTGCTCAATTTAATGTTGGACTTGCTAGAATGGCTCGTACAATTAAAGAAAGATTAAGTATCCATGATGGTGAAAATTTAACTCCTTCAGAATTAGTTAATGCTAGAACTATAAGTTCAGTAGTAAATCAATTCTTTGGAACAAATCAATTATCACAATTTATGGATCAAACTAATCCTTTGGCTGAAATTACTCATAAAAGAAGAACTTCAGCATTAGGTCCAGGTGGTTTGACAAGAGAAAGAGCTGGTTTTGAAGTACGTGACGTTCACTATACACATTATGGCCGTCTTTGCCCGATTGAAACTCCTGAGGGTCCGAATATTGGTTTGATTTCATCTCTAGCAATTCATGCTAAAATTAATCATTTAGGATTTATTGAAACTCCTTATTTGCTTGTTAATAATGGTAAAGTTTCAGATCAAGTAGTTTATATCACTGCTGAAAAAGAAGACGGTAAATTTATTGTTCCTGCTTCGACACCTGTAGATAATGATGGTAATATTATTGGTCCAAAAGTAAAAGCTAGAAGCTCGGGTGACTTTATTTTAGTTTCTCCAAGTGAGATAAGTTATATGGACGTTTCGACAGATCAAATTACTTCAGTTGCTTCTTCTTTAATTCCTTTTCTAGAACATGATGATGCAAATAGAGCACTAATGGGATCTAATATGCAACGTCAAGCTGTGCCATTATTAAGACCAAAAGCACCAATTGTTGGTACTGGTATGGAAGCACGTGCAGCAAAAGATTCTAGAACTATGATTTTGGCTGAAGAAGATGGAATGGTTGAATATGTTTCATCCGACACAATTAGAGTAAAATATGAAGATGTTAGAAATGATAGACAAAAATTGATTGGATTTGAATATTCAAATACAAAAACTTATAAACTTTTGAAATTCTTTAGAACTAACCAAGATACTTGTATTAACCAAAAACCACTTGTAAGAGCTGGCGATAGAGTAGTAAAAGGACAACCACTTTGTGATGGTGCAGCTACAGAAACTGGTGAATTAGGATTAGGACAAAACATATTAGTTGCGTTCATGCCTTGGAGAGGTTATAATTTTGAAGATGCGATTATCATAAGCGAAAGAATGGTTGCTGAAGATATATTTACTTCAATTCATATTGAAGAATTTACACTTCAAGTAAGAGATACAAAACGTGGTGAAGAAGAATTTACAAGAGAAATTCCGAATGTTAGTGAAGAAGCTACTAAAGATTTAGATGAATACGGTATTGTAAGACTTGGTGCTAAAATTGAAGAAGGCGATATTTTGATTGGTAAAATCACTCCAAAAGGTGAAACTGACCCAACTCCAGAAGAAAAGCTATTGCGTGCAATTTTTGGTGATAAAGCTGGTGATGTAAAAGATGTTTCTTTAAAAGCTACACCTGGTTTGAAAGGTATTGTAATTAATACTAAATTATTTACAAGAAGATTAATTAGCTCGGATAAAGAAGCAAGAAGTGATGAAAAGAAAAGACAAGAACAACTTAACAACAGAGAACGTAGGTCTTTAAAAACTTTAGATGATGAATTTGTAGAAAGATTGTCAAATCTATTAGATGGTGAAACAATTTTAGGTATGATTCTAAATAACAATGTAAATGTATTTAGAAGTGGATCTACAATTACATCTAATGATGTTAAAGAAAAATATGTTACTGGTACATTGAAACCAGAATTATTAGATGTATCTGTTAAAATCGTAACTGATGATGATAAAACAGATCTTTTAAAAGAAATGTATAATAGCTATTTAAGAGTAAGAGAAGGTATTAGATCTGATTACCGATCTGAAAAAAATAAATTAGCTGCAGGTGATGAATTACAACCCGGTATTTTGCAAATGGCTAAAGTTTATGTAGCTAAAAAACGTAAACTTCAAGTTGGTGATAAAATGGCTGGTCGTCATGGTAATAAAGGTATTGTATCTAAAATTGTTAAAGCTGAAGATATGCCATTTATGCCAGATGGAACTCCTGTAGATATAGTTTTGAATCCATTAGGTGTACCATCTCGTATGAACCTTGGTCAACTATATGAAACTGCATTGGGTTGGGCTGGAAATAAATTAGGTGTACATTATGCAACACCAATTTTTGATGGTGCAACTTGGGAAGAAGTTGGAGATTATTTAGAAAAAGCAGGACTACCTAGAGAAGGTAAGATTGTATTATATGATGGTAGAACTGGTGATCCTTTTGATGATAAAGTAACTGTCGGTTATATCTATATGTTGAAACTATCCCACTTAGTTGCGGATAAACTTCACGCACGTTCAATAGGTCCATACTCATTAATCACTCAACAACCTTTAGGTGGTAAAGCACAATTTGGTGGTCAAAGATTAGGGGAAATGGAGGTTTGGGCATTGGAAGCTTATGGAGCTGCTTATACTTTACAAGAAATGATTACTCTTAAATCTGATGACGTTCAAGGACGTGCTAAGATGTATGAAGCAATTGTTAAAGGTGATAATATGCCAGATCCAAGTATTCCAGAGTCATTTAATGTATTGATTAGAGAATTACAAGGATTATGTTTGGATGTTGCAATTGAGTAATACCAAACTTTCAAAACCAGCGATTTGTTCATTATTTAAATTAGAAATTAATATTATAAATTATAACTGTAGGGGTTTCATATTATGATTACAAAATCAATCCCTAAAAAAGGTTTTAGTAAGATTTCGATTAAAATTGCATCTCCGGATGATATTTTAAATCGTTCACACGGTGAAGTTACAAAACCAGAAACTATAAACTATCGTTCATTTCGTCCTGAAAAAGACGGATTGTTTTGCGAAAAGATTTTTGGTCCAATACGTGACTGGGAATGTGCATGTGGCAAATACAAAAGAATTAGATACAAAGGAATTGTATGCGATAGATGTGGAGTTGAAGTAACTCAAAAATCTGTACGACGAGAAAGAATGGGGCATATTATGCTTGCTGTTCCAGTTATACATATTTGGTTTTTGAGATCATTGCCTAGTAAAATTAGTGGTATTCTTGGAATGGCTACTAAAGATATTGAAAGAATTTCTTATTATGAATCTTATGTAGTAGTTCAACCTGGTAAAACAGGTTTGCAAACTAAAGATTTATTAACAGAAGAGCAATATTTAGATGTGTTAGATTCTTTGTCACCTGAAGATCACAATCTTGATGAAGAAGATCCAGACAAATTTATTGCATTAATTGGTGGTGAAGCTGTAAAAGAAATGCTTAAAAGAGTTGATCCTGAAAAAGATTATGTTGAGCATAAAGAAAGATTAAAAAATGAAACTTCACAACAAAAGAAAGCAGATTTATTAAAAAGATTGAGAATATTAAATTCTTTTTCTCCTGATGAAAATGGCTATAGTGCTAACCAACCAGAATGGATGGTGCTTGATGTGATTCCAGTTACTCCTCCTGATTTGCGTCCATTAGTTCCATTAGAAGGTGGAAGGTTCGCAACTTCGGATTTGAATGATCTTTATAGAAGAGTAATAATAAGAAACAATCGTTTGAAAAGATTGATTGATATTAAAGCTCCTGAAGTAATTTTAAGAAATGAAAAACGTATGCTTCAAGAAGCTGTAGATGCATTATTTGATAATAGTCGTCGAGCAGTTAGAAGTGAATCACAACGTGCACTTAAATCATTAGCTGATACTCTAAAAGGTAAGACTGGTAGATTCCGTCAAAACTTATTAGGTAAACGTGTTGATTATTCTGGTCGTTCTGTAATTGTAGTTGGACCAGAATTAAAAATTCATGAATGTGGTATGCCTAAAGAAATGGCTGTTGAATTATTTAAACCATTTATCATTAGAAAACTAATAGAACGTGGTCACGTAAAAACAGTAAAAAGTGCTAAAAAATTAGTTGAAAGAAAAACAAATGAAGTTTATGATATTCTTGAAAAAGTAATTGAAGGACATCCAGTATTACTTAATCGTGCTCCAACTCTACACAGACTAGGTATCCAAGCGTTTCAACCTAGATTGATTGAAGGTAAAGCTATTCAACTTCACCCATTGGTTTGTACTGCATTCAATGCCGATTTTGATGGTGATCAAATGGCAGTCCATTTACCAATTAGTTTTGAAGCTCAACTGGAATCAATGCTATTGATTTTAGCACCTCATAATATTATGCACACTCAAAATGGTGATCCAATTGCTGTACCTTCTCAGGATATGGTTCTAGGAGTTTACTATTTAACTAAAATGAAAAGTGGTGTAATTGGTGAAGGTAAAACTTATTCATCTTATGATGAAGTAATTATTGCTTATGATGCTAAGAAATTACACTTGCATGCTAAAATTAAAGTTAGACTTGAAGATGGAATAATTGAAACAACAACTGGAAGATTGATTTTTAATAGAATTGTTCCTGTTGAGTTAGGTTATTTAAATGAATTGTTGACTAAGAAAAGATTAAGACAAATTATTGGTACTTGCTTTAGAAGTGCTGGATTAGATAAGACTGTAGTATTCTTAGATGAACTAAAACAACTAGGATTTACTCATGCAACTAAGGGTGGACTTTCAGTAAGTATTCATGATGTAGTAATTCCTGAAGAAAAAATTGAAATTATTGCAATAGCTCAAGGGAAAATAGATAATATCGAAAACGCTTATGTTAATGGTGTAATATCATCTGGTGAGCGTTATAATAAGATTATTGATACTTGGT
The DNA here is from genome assembly GCA_026390675.1 of Candidatus Kapaibacterium sp. GTDB lineage: Bacteria > Bacteroidota > Ignavibacteria > Kapaibacteriales > UBA2268 > JAPLFM01. The sequence goes on from JAPLFM010000161.1 coordinate 9,231, forward strand.
CAACAGCTACAAATAGAGTTGCCTAATGCAACCAATAAAGTTGCCGATAAACTATATCAAGAATTACAATTAGCTCAAGATGGATTTAATACATTTTGGATGATGCTTGACTCTCAGGCGAGAGGTTCTAAAGAACAAATTCGTCAGTTAGCAGGTATGCGTGGTTTGATGGCTAAGCCTAAAAAATCTATTTCTGGTTCTACTGGTGAATTGATTGAAAATCCAATTATTTCAAACTTTAAAGAAGGTCTGTCGATATTAGAGTATTTCATTTCTACTCACGGTGCACGTAAAGGTTTGGCTGATACGGCATTGAAAACAGCTGATGCTGGTTATTTGACTCGTAGATTGCATGATGTTGCTCAAGATGTAATTATTTCAATTTACGATTGTAATACAATTCGTGGTGTTGAAATGTCTGCATTGAAAGATGGCGAAGATGTTAAAGAGCCACTTTATGAAAGAATTTTGGGTAGAGTAGTTTTAAAAGATGTTTATGATCCATTAACTAATTCAATTTTAGTAAAAGCAAAAGATTTGATTGATGAAGTTAAAGCTGATTTGATTGAAAAATCTGCAGTTGAATCTGTTTTAATTAGATCTGTATTAACTTGTGAAGCTACTAAAGGTGTATGTTCACTATGTTATGGTAGAAACCTTGCAACAAGTAAAATTGTTGATACTGGTGAAGCTGTTGGTACTATTGCATCACAGTCTATTGGTGAGCCAGGTACACAATTAACACTTCGTACTTTCCACACAGGTGGTACTGCTTCGCTTATAGCTTCTCAATCTTCAGTAGTAGCAAAATTTGATGGTGTTATTGAATTTGAGAATATGAGAGTTGCATCTTTTGAAGGTGATGAAGGTCAAACTAACATAGTAGTTAGTCGTAGTGGTGTAATCAACATTATTGAACCAGATTCAAGCAGAAAGTTAACTCATTATGATGCTATTTATGGTGCTGTACTTATGGTAAAAGATGGTCAGCATGTTAAAAAAGGTCAAATGGTATTTGAATGGGATCCATATAACTCAACAATTATAACTGAGTCTGCTGGTAAAGTAAGATATAGAGATTTGTTGCCAAATGTAACTTATCGTGAAGTAAATGATGAGCAAACTGGTCACATTACTAAAGTTGTAATTGATACTAGAGATAAAACGAAATCTCCGATGATTGAAATTTTAGATGATACTGAAAATGTAATCAGAACTTACAATATTCCTTCTAGAGCTCAAATTAGAGTTGAAGATAATGAGATTGTTGGTGTTGGTTCATCATTAGTTAAAATCCCAAGAGATATGGGAAGAACAAGAGATATTACAGGAGGTTTGCCTAGAGTAACTGAACTTTTCGAAGCAAGAGCTCCTCAAAATTCTGCAATTGTTTCTGAAATTGATGGTTATGTATCTTTTGACAAACACAAACGTGGTCAAAGAGTAGTGGTAGTAACTTCGCAAGATGGAATTACAAGAACTGAATATTTGGTTGCAGTTGGTAAACATATTTTAGTTCAAGATCAAGATTTTGTAAGAGCAGCTGATAGATTGACTGAAGGTTCGATTAATCCTCATGATATATTGAGAATCAAAGGTGCAAATGCTGTACAAGAATATTTGGTGAATGAAATTCAAGAAGTTTACCGTATGCAAGGTGTGAAACTTAATGATAAACACATCGAAGCAATTGTTCGTCAAATGTTACAAAAAGTAAGAATACTTGACTCTGGTGATTCGCATTTATTAGAAAATGATCATATTGATAAATCAAAATTCAATACTGAAAATAATAGACTTAAAACATTGATAGTTGTTACTGAAAAAGGTGATTCTAAATTTAAAGAAGGTCATATTTATAGTAAAAAGAAAGTTAGAGAAGCTAATAATGAGCTTAAAAAGAAAGATAAATTAGTAGCTGAAACACGTCCTTGTGAAATGGCTATTGCTGAACCAATTTTGTTAGGTATTACTCAAGCTTCACTTACTACTGAAAGTTGGCTATCTGCTGCTTCGTTCCAAGAAACTACAAGAGTGCTTTCAGATGCATCAGTTTCAGGGAAAGTAGATCATTTGCAAGGTTTGAAAGAAAACATTATTTTAGGTCAGTTAATTCCGGCTGGAACAGGCTTAAGAACTTACCAAGAAATGAATGTTCTATCTTTGACTGGAAATATCTTTGGAAGAAAAGAAGAAGATTCAGATGATTTCAAGCAAGTAATTGGCAATTCAATTAAAATTGATGATGATGATTTTGTTTTGGTTGATGATAGTGTAGTCTTAGAAGATGCTATTATAATTGATCCAAGTGTAAAGAATAACTAAATAAGGCATGCAGCCTAAAAGTAGAAAGCCCATTTCTTTATAGAAGTGGGCTTTTTTTTTGTATTTTAATGTTTAAACTAGATTTAGCCCAGATTACTTAATAGAATTAATTTTTTTGGAAAATAATGGGCATGAATGATAAAAATACAAAAGACAAACACCCCGTCTGGCTCGGAGCCAGCCACCCCTCTACAAAGAGGGGAATTTAAATCAAAATTCTGAATCAATGATGAGACCAATTAAACACAGATATTACTCTAATGATTAACTTGGGTTAATTATGTATGTGAAAATGAAAAAAGATTTAGTATTTTGTATAGGAATTAATTTGAAATTATATTTAAAGCTGTTTTATGAAGAAGTATTTTGTTTTAATTGTGCTTTTAATAGCATTTTATCTACCGTCACATGCAGAGCTCGCTGATACTATCTGGACACATCAAGTTCCAGGAGAAATAACAAGTGTCAAATTTAGTCTTGATGGAAAATATATTTATGCAGGTAGTAATCAAAATATTATTGCAAAAATAGAAGTTGCTACAAATCAAACTATAAAAACGTATACTACTGAAAATACTCATCTTCAAAATTTTAGATCAATGGATTTATCTAAAGATGGAAAATTTCTTTTAGTTGCTAGCGATACTGTTTTAATATTGATGGATGCTGAAACTGGAGAATATATTAGAAACTATGAATTACCTGTAAATCAAGGACAAAATTCTTACGAATCAAAAGGAATTGCTTCGGTTTCTTTGTCCTATAATAATAAATATTGTGGTGTAGTCCTTACTGGTGTCCATCAATTAACACCCAAATTTCTTCCTCTTGGTAGCGTGATTTGTTGGGAGTTAGAAACAGGCAAATTAGCTTTAAATATGGTTGAGGGTACATTTTTAGCCAGTTACTTTTCTTTCTCACCAACAGAAAATAACTTTGTAGTTGGGTATGTTAGTCCAAATCAAAACAATAAAGTCCCAATTAATCTATTTGAAGTAGGATCTTGGAAATTACTAAAACAATTTGAAGGACATACTTTTTCTATGAAAGGTCTCAAATTTTCCAAAGATGGTAATTATTTAGCTTCATGGGGCGATAGGGATGATATTGTGAAGATTTGGGATGTTAAAAATAAAGCCTTAAAACAAAATATAAATAATGATAAACATTTAATTTATGGTGTTCAAGATATTGGTTTTTTAAGTAACAATTCAATAATTATAAGTGCCGAAAACTTAATAAATTCAAAACTTAGTTTTGAATTTATATTATTAAATTTGGACAAACAAAATAAATCCACAATTAGCTTTATCCCAGAAGAATATACAAGAGCCATTTTAGATGTTTATACAGCAAATAATAAAAACAATCTTTTGACTGCAAATCTTGGTATTTTAACTCTATTAAACTTAGATAAAACATTAGATGTTCAAACAGATAATAATCAACCTCCAATAGTATTATTTCCAAATCCTACTACAAAAGAGCTTATAATTACTTTACCAGAGGTAAATAATATATTAGTGAATTATAGAATAATCAATTCATCAGGTAATGAAGTTATGAAACGAAGCATTACTATACAAAATAATACTATGAATATTAATGTTTCAAGCCTAGTAAGAGGAAGTTACATATTAAACCTAAATACAAATAACATTATTAAATCATTTAATTTTATAATTCAATAAGGAACAAATAAATGAAAAAGACAATTAATAAACAGATGTTTTGTCCAACAACACTTCAATTCTTATTTTATTAACATGCTTTCTACTCATTTAACAACAAATCTTTTATCAGTCAGTTGCTTACCATAATTAGTTTGGAAGTAATTAAAAAGCATCTCTTCTTGCTGATTTTTACAAGTCATCATATATAATATTTCCATTTTTTTATTTGCATTATCAAGCTTCGTTAATCTTTGAATTAACTCTTCTACTCTTGCTTTTGTATATCCTTTTGGTAAAGACCCAACTAAAACTAATATTTGCATATTACCATCTGATTTTTTAAGATTATCAAAAGATTTTAAAAGGTTATTGCCAACATATTGCAAAAATGGATATTTTTGAAAATTATTTAAAAGTAACTTTAAAGTATCGCTTAATAGAATAGCTGCACCATCTTTAACAACCATTGGTTTATTTATAATATGCTTAGAATATCCTTCGTAATTGAAATAAGTTAGTTCAATAGTTTTAATATTTTTGTGAAAACCAACAAAATAAGTGATTTTTGAATTTAAATCATCTATTTTTAAAGAGTCTTGATTTTCAAGACAAACTATGTTTAAATAAACTTTGTTTTTAGCACTAAAAATGCTATAAAAAAGTAGTGAGAAAAATGCTACTACTAAGAAAATTATTACAAGCTTTGATTTGGTCATAGTTTTGAAAGAAAATTAAAGATTTTTAAGTTAAGTGTGTTTGACGTAAAGAGAGTAAATTTAACTTTGTAAATTAAAAAATAGTAATGAAATTCAATCAATTTTATTCATTTGTTTGGAATTGTGAAATTAAATTACGAATTTTGTAATCTGTATTAATCCAATTATTGGATAACTATACATAGTTTGAAATTAGAACAAATTTTTATTACATTTATTTTTATGGTATTTTACAATGGCTGATTTAACGAAAGTAAGGAATATTGGTATTTCTGCTCATATTGACTCTGGGAAGACAACTTTATCAGAACGTATTCTATTTTTTACTGGAAAGATCCACAAGATAATAGAAGTTCGCTCAAAAGGTGGAGATGGTCCAACAATGGATTCAATGGACTTAGAAAGAGAAAAAGGAATCACAATCCAATCTGCAGCAACTTTTTGCGAATGGGGTGATTACAGTATAAACCTTATTGATACTCCAGGTCACATTGACTTCACAGTTGAAGTTGAAAGAGCATTAAGAGTGCTTGATGGTGCAGTTTTAGTTCTATGTGGAGTAGCTGGAGTTCAATCTCAGTCAATAACTGTAGATAGACAAATGCGTAGATATGGTGTTCCTAAACTAGCATTTATCAACAAATTAGATAGACAAGGTGCTAGTGCATATAGAGTAACATCTCAATTAAGAGAAAAATTAAGTTTAAATGCAGTAATGGTTACTTTGCCAATCGGTGTAGAAGAAAACTTTTTGGGAGTAGTTGATTTAATCAATATGAAAGCAATTTACTTTGATGGTGATCAAGGTGAAGATATGAGAGTAGCTGAAATTCCAGCTGATATGGTGGATTTGGCACACGAAAAAAGAAATGAATTAATTGAAGCATGTGCTGATTTTGATGATCATATTGCTGATAAATTTTTACACGAAGGTGAAGTATCTGCTGAAGAATTGATACCAGTAATTAGAAAAGCAACAATTGATTTGAAATTAGTTCCAGTATTTTGTGGCTCTGCAAAGATTAACAAAGGTGTTCAATTTTTATTAGATGGTGTTGGTTTGTTTTTACCAAGCCCTTATGATGTTAAAAACTATGCTTTAGATAGAAATGATCACGAACATCAAGTTGAATTGATTTCTGATGAACACAAACCATTAGTAGCTTTAGCATTCAAACTTGAAGATGGCCGTTATGGTCAACTTACTTATATGAGAATTTACCAAGGTAAAATGAAGAAAGGTGATTTCATCATTAACACTAACAATTCTAAGAAATTTAAAATTCCTAGATTGGTAAGAATGCACGCAAGTGACATGGTGGAAATTGATGAAGCAGGTGCTGGTGATATTGTTGCGACTTTTGGTATAGATTGTGCTTCTGGTGATACATTCACAGATGGTAATTTGAACTATGGTATGACAACAATGTATATACCTTCTCCAGTTATTGAACTTTCAGTAAAACCTAAAGACAAAGTTGGTCAAGAACATTTTTCAAAAGCTTTAAATAGATTCCAAAAAGAAGATCCTACTTTTAGAGTAGCAAGAGATGAAGAATCTGGTGATACAATTATTAAAGGTATGGGTGAGCTTCACTTAGAAATTTATATTGAACGTATAAAACGTGAATATAATTGCGAAGTTATAGTTGGTCAACCAAAAGTAGCTTATAGAGAAGCTATTACAATGAAAGGTGAATACGATTATACTCACAAAAAACAATCAGGTGGGTCTGGTCAATTTGCTCGTATTGCAGGATATTTTGAACCAATGGATGCTGAAGCTGAAGGCACTTTCTTGTTTTCTAATAAAATTGTTGGTGGTACTATTCCAAAAGAATATATACCTGCAGTTGAAAAAGGTTTCCAAGAACAACTAAACGAAGGTGTTCTAATTGGTCAACCAATGGTTGGTGTAAAAGCTGAACTTAATGATGGTTCTACTCACGCAGTGGATTCATCAGAAATGGCGTTTAAAATTGCTGCTAAGGCTGCAGTTCGTGAATCTTTGATGAAATGTAAACCAGTTATCCTTGAACCAATTATGAAACTTGAAACATCAATTCCAGAAGAATTCCAAGGTGTTGCAATTGGTCAAATCAACCAAAGACGTGGTATTATTTTAAATACTGCTATGGATAATGGTTATGTTGTAGTTGAAGCTGAAGTACCTTTGAAAGAGATGTTTGGATATTCTACTGATATTCGTTCAGCAACTCAAGGTAAAGGCGAATTTACTATGGAATTTTTGAAATACAATCAAGTTCCAAAATCAGTTCAAGATGAAATTATTAAAGCTTACCAAGAAAAATTGAAAGAAGACGCATAGTCTTACAGACGCGTAGTCTTAAAGAACTCATAGTCTTAAAGATTCAAAGTTTTAACAATTAGATTTATACTAAACCCATTTCATTTTGAAATGGGTTTTTTTTGTGGGTTGTTGATTTATCCCAAATAATTCATTAGCATAATTTTCTAATGCATTGCATTAGGAAATTATGT
>JAPLFM010000183.1:0-16574 GCA_026390675.1 Candidatus Kapaibacterium sp.
AGTCATCGTATGTTGCATTTAAGCAATTTTGCAGAAGTTGTTTTTATATTTTTATTTATTATATTTGTATAGATTGAAGTAGGGAAAAGGATAAAGAACGAGAGTAGTCATTGGTTTTAAAAACCCTATCCGATGGTGTTCCCCTTTTCCCAGCTTTTAAAACTTTAACAGTTCATTAGGCATTAAAGCCTGTATCGCGATGATGAGTTAAAAAGCTAAACTTCAACCGTTTTGTGTTTTGTGTCAATATAATAGAGGATTATCTATGAAAAATATTATAGGAATTGATATTTCTAAAGAATATTTTGATGCTTGTATTAATAATAAAGTTGTTCGTTTTACAAATGATTCTAATGGCTTTACAAAGTTTATAGAATCAATACCCGTTGAGAGTCATTGTATAATGGAATCAACAAGCACTTATTGCTTTAATTTAGCATATTTTATACTACTTTACGGTTCAATTTCATACATTGTAAACCCATTAAGAATCAAGCATTTTGTTAAAATGAGCTTATCAAAATGCAAAACAGATAAGCAAGACGCAATTCAAATAACAAAGTTTGCAGAAAAAATGTTTGATGAATTGTCTCCGTTCAAACCAGCTTCTAAAAACTTAGAAGAAAGTAAACAAATTTATAACGGCATAGATCAATATATAAAATGTAAAACTATATTTATGAATCAGTTAGAAGCTATTGAGCATCACCATTTTCAAAATAAATTATTAATTAGATCCTTGCATAGCTCAATTAAAAGACTAAATAAAGAGATAAAGAAATTTGAGAGTCTAGCAGAAGAACTTGTAAAAAGTGAACATTCAGAGATGATAGATAATATTAGCAGTATCAAGGGTATAGGTAGAAAAACAGCATCTTTAATAATTGCAAAAACAAATGGGTTCTCAAATTTTGAAAATGCACGTGAAGTATCTTCGTATTTTGGATGTTGTCCAAGAATCAATGAATCAGGAAGTAGTGTAAGATCTAGAGGAAGTATAAGTAAAATAGGTTTCTCTAAAATAAGATCTAGATTGTATATGTGTGTATTAACAGCAGTTAAATATAATATAAAATGCAAAGAACTCTATCTCAGATTAATAGTAAAAGGAAAAGCAACAAAAGTCGCAATGTTAGCAGTAGCAAATAAACTGATTTTACAGATATTTGCTATAGCTAAAAGTGGAGAAAAATATGTTGATTGTTATGAAAAAAGACTTGCATTTTAACACAGTTCATCGGATGAATTTCTTTTTTGTAAATTAATCAATATTTTGATGAATTTATAGTTTTTTTTATTTTAAGACGTATAATCATGCGTCTCTACCAATGCGAAATACAAATGCTGGATTCCTGAACAAGTCAGGAATGACAAAAAAATACAAAAGCAAAAACTGGATTCCGTATCAAGCACACGATTGTGTAAGCAATGACACGATAAATATATTACTCTTCTTTAAAATGAGTTTTGTATGCTAATTGGGCTTCGTTGTAATCATCAAGTCTGCCTATGTCAAGCCAATATTCTTTCATTAAATATCTACCAATAGGTGCATTAGCCTTTATCATATCTTTGATAAGTGTATCAATTCCAAAATAAGTATCATCAGGAATAAACTTAAAAATTTCAGGACGCATAAAATACATTCCAGCTACAATTTCAATAATCAAATCTGGCTTTTCTTGAACATCAGTTATAAAATCATTTTCTACTTGAACTGAACCAAAATTAAATGGTGTGCGGATTTCTTTGGTTACAACAGTAAAATCAGCTTCTTTATTCATACCATAATCATACATTTTTCTGTAATCAATAGTTGAAAGTATGTCACCATTCATCAGCAAAAATGGTTCGTCTAATTTATCTTTGATAAGTGATAAAGGTCCACAAGTACCAAGTGGTTTGTCTTCATTACTAAATGTAACTTTAACTCCCATTTTCTCACCGTTACCAATAAAAGATTCTATATAATGAGCTTTGTAATTGGTAGCAATAAAAATCTCTTTAAAGCCGTACTTAGCTAAATTTTCTATTTGAATTTCTAACACAGACTTTTCACCAATAGGTAACAAAGGTTTGGGTATTGCATCTGTAAATGGCTTTAATCTAGAACCAAGCCCGCCTGCTAATATTACTGCTTTTCTCATTTGATTTTCCTTTTTTTATTTACCCTAAACTAATACTTAATTCAAAGACTTTTTTTTACCCCCTTATTCAAAGGGGGCTAGGGGGTTTTCTTTTATTTGAATTTAGCATAATCTTTTCTAACATTTTAAAGAACTCCTCTTTTTCAATCACACAATTATGCTTATGTGTATAAAAAGTTTTGACTTATATTCTATTTTCTAGTTCTTCATTAATTTTCATACAAACATACTCAAAATTATTTCTAACTTCAATATTTGTAAATCTAATTAATTTTAAATTATAATTTTCTAAAATTGAAGTTCTTAATATATCATACTCTAATCCATTTTCAGTAAAATGTGAATCTCCATCAATTTCAATTATTAATTTAGCTTTAGAACAATAGAAATCTACTATAAAATTATCAATAATTTTCTGTCTATGAAACACAATGATGTGGTTTCTTAAAAATTGAAACCAAATCTTCTTTTCCATTTCAGTTAAGTTTTTTCGTAACTCTCTTGCTCTTTCTACTAACTTTGGATTATAAGGTAAGCCTCCAGTTCGAGAAATCAAGTTTTGATTCATATATAGTTTAAATTAAAAAACTGTTTAATAAAATGACAAAACCAGCTAACAACTTTTGAAATACACAATCGAAAGTGGATGTATAAAAATTTTAATAAAGACAAAACCCCCTAGCCCCCTTTGAATAAGGGGGTTAAGGAATTTCTCTATATATTCTGATATTTTTTGTCTTTTGGATCTGATAAAATACCACTTTCTAGAGCTTTAATTATTTCTAATACACCATCTTCTACTTTTAATGTAATATCAAAACCTAATTCAGATTGAATTTTAGTAAAATTAACTCTGTAATCACGTGGATCTTCAGTGCGTTGAACAAATTCGATATTAGAATTTGGTATTTTACTTGCAATCAAATCAGCAAGCATACGCTTAGTATAATTTTCAGTAGTATCACCAACATTAAATACATTTTGCCTTACTTTATCCTTTGGAGATTCTAAAATCAATTTGCAAGAACGTGCTAAATCTTTTACGTGACAATAAGGTCTCCAAAATTGCTCACCAAAGATTATTAATTTTTCGCCAAGATACAAATCTCTTGTAAATTCATTAACAGTTAAGTCGTATCTCATTCTTGTTGAGAAACCATAAACTGTGGCAAATCTAAGTGCTGTTGCAGTTAAGTCTTCTCTTACTTCAGTTTCAAACAACATTTTTTCAAACTTTACTTTTAATTGAGCATAAAGAGATACTGGTGAAAGTTCTGATGTTTCAATTACAAAATCAGTTCCTTTCATTTTACCATAATTGCTACAAGTAGAAGCAAACACAAATTGCTTGATATTGGTCATTTCTTGAGCCAAATTGAACAGTTGAACAGAACCACCCCAATTGATACTTTCAGCTAATTCTGGCTGTTTTGCACATGCAGGATCGCCTACAATTGCAGCAAGATGAACTATTGCATCGCAATCTTTCATTGTGTTACGCATTAATTCAGCGTCTCTAATATCACCTTTGACAAATTCAAAATTTGTATTTGCTATTAAATGGGTTAATGATTCACCACCAAAAGCTAAATAATCAACAGTTTTTACTTTGTACCCATTATCAATAAGCAATGTACAAAGAGTAGAACCAATATAACCAGCACCACCTGTTACAAGAATTTTTTTCATTTTTAATTATGTAATTATTTGCAAAAACAAATATAATGAATATGTCTTAAATTAAAATCTTTTTAGTAATCCACAATCAATATTATATTCAAGTTTGTTCATTTGAATAATTCTGTTAAATTTGTAATTACTATAAAGGGTAATTCCAAAATTTTATGAGAAACAAATGATTGATTTAAAAAATTTCAAACTATCAGATTTCAATGCAGAGCATCTATTCCTTATGTTTGGGGTAGTTTTCGGCCTCTTTTTTGTATTTGAGAACCCACCATTCCATACAAATGACGAAGATAGGCACTTTTATTATGCTTATCAAATCTCAACAGGTCAACTTTTTGCTGAAGCAAATATGAAAGAACAAAAAGTTGGATGCGAATTACCTAAGAATTTATATAATGTAGTTGCCAGTTTTCAAGGTGTTCCTTATCAGAACAGGACCAAAATTAGCTCAACTCAATTAGATAATGCTAAAAGCATGGATTTAAATTCAAGCGAAGCAGTTTTCATCAATCATTTTCATGCTGGAACTAGACAGTTTTCATTTATCCCTTCTTCAATAGGAATATTGTTTGGTAGAATATTAGGAGCTGGTCCTATTTGGCTTGGTTGGTGGGGTAGATTGTTTAGTTTGGCTTGCTATTTATCAATTATATTTTTTGCAATTCGAACTACACCAGTTTTCAAAACAGTATTTGTACTCTATGCACTTAGCCCAATGGCATTATTCCAGGGTGCTTCTGTAACTTATGATATGATGAGCAATAGTTTGTCATTACTTTTAGTTGCATACTTCCTTTACTTAGCTTATGATGATAAATCAAGAGTTGGTACTCGAGAAATGCGAACAATTTTAATTTTAACCTTCTTGCATGCATTTTCTAAGCATGGTTATGTGTTTATTCCTTTTATTTTCTTTATAATTCCTAAAAAGAAATTTGATAAACCATTTAATTTTAACTATTCTATAGTTGCTGGGTTAAGTTTTGTTTTCTTTGTAATGATGTATTTTATAGAATCAACTTGGGGTAAAATTATTCCAGATTATTCTCATATAAAACAACCACCATTTCAAAATGATTTCTTGTTTGATTATGCTGGTAATATGAAACATTGGATTTCAAATATTCCAACATTGATTCCATTGCTTTATGATAATATATTGCATTTTAGACAAGAATGGTTTGCTGGAGTAATTGGTAGATTTGGCTACTCTTATACAAACTTGCCAAATGAATTTTACTTGATGTATGGTATGGGTTTGCTCGGAGCAGCATTTTTGGATAATGACAAAAAAATTAATATCTTACCATATCAAAAATTAATATTCTTTTTTGTAGCTTTTTTGAATTCAATGGCTCTTATATTTCAATTTCTGCTTACTTCTCCAGTTGGTGCTAAGATGATTTTTGGATTTCAAGGAAGATATTTAGTACAACTTGTTCCAATATTCCTATTAGCATTTTACCAAAACAAAATAAGTATTACACAATGGGATAAGCACAAAACTGTTATAGTTGGTATATATTTAACTTTTGCTTTAATTTTTGTAGTTACATTTATGATTGATAGTTTCTTTACTCTTTAGATTGATTTATTGCTTAATTTTGAGCTGATAATTTATGTAATGGGTGTTATATGTTAAAATATTTGCCAGAATTATTAAGTGAAAATGTAATTTCTCAAGAAGTTGCTGATAAAATATCAGATTATTATTTGTTCAAAAGAAATAAAAGCCAAAACAATTTAATAATGATATTTGGATTATTAGGAGCTCTCCTTATTGGGTTAGGATTAATTTTAATAGTTGAATATAATTGGTATAATTTCCCAAAAATTTTAAAGACTAATTTTGCCTTTTTGCCATTGTTGATTTCTCAATTACTTTGTGGCTATACTATTCTTAAAAAACGAAGTAACGTTATTTGGAGAGATACAGTTGGATGTCTTCTTACATTTTCACTAGGTTCATCAATATTATTAATTAGTCAAATTTATCAAATCAATGGAAATTTAGGTCAATTTTTACTATTATGGTCATTACTCAGCCTTCCAATCATATATTTGCTTAACTCATCTTTTACATCTCTTTTATATATTATTGGTATAACTGCCTATGTATGTGAGAGTGGGTATGGTTACCAAACAGATAGTAACCCATTATTTTATTGGTTGCTTATAATTGCAGTTTTACCCCATTACATTAGATTAATTAAAGTATCTACCAGAAGTAATTTTGTAATTTATCATAATGTATTTATTTCAATCTCAATAATAATAGCATTAGGTACACTAGCAAGTACATATCCTGAAATAATGTATATTTCTTACTTTAGTTTATTTGGAGTTTTATTAAATTTATCAAATCTTGAATTTTTCCAAAAACACAATGTTTTTCTTAAATCATTTTCATTTCTTGGTTCAGTTGGTACAATGATTTTGCTTTATATGTTAAGTTTTAATGAGTTTTGGAAAAATTGGAATAAAGTCAATTTTAATATATCTGGTGTACTCTTTTCTCAAGAAATGTTTTCAATTGTTATTCTTAGTTCTTTAGCAACATATTTATTAATTAAGAAGTATAAGACACATAGACTAAATAAAAGAAGCCCAATTGAATTTATTTTTCTAGCTTTTATTGTTTTATTTGTAATTGGACACAACTATCCAAATTTTGCAATTGTATCTATTAACTCACTTATTTTATTAATTGGTATTTCAACTATATTAAGCGGATTAAAGTATAATAGGATTGGAATATTAAATATAGGTTTATCAATCGTTATCATTCTAATTCTATGTAGATTTTTTGAAAATGATTTTAGCTTTATTGTTAGAGGTCTAATTTTTGTTTTTGTAGGAATAGGATTTTTCTTAGCAAATTATAGAATGTTAAAAATAAGGAAATCAAATGAAAGCTAAATCAATTAAGATTTATTTATTTTTGATAGTAGTAATTGTACAATTGGCTGTACCTTCAATGATGATTTTAAATTATGAAAATATATTAAATAATGGTAAAACATATAAATTTGAACTAGTATCTAGATATTCTAGGGATCCATATATCTATTTTAAAGGAAGCAAGTTTAAAAATGACACAACTAAAAAATGGAAACGAGGAGAAGAAATATATGTTTGGATAGCTAAAAATTCGATTGATAATTTTAACCACTTTAGCAAAATATCTCGTGAATTTCCTAGTAGTATAGATTTTATTAGTGCTAATATATCTTCTATCAAAGATGATTCTATTTCATTAAGTTTTCCTTTTGACAAGTATATAGAAGATGAACCAAATTTAAGTAAAATCAAAACTTTATTTAAAAACTCTTCAACTGATTCAACATTTAAATGTTATGCATTAGTAAGAGTAATAAATGGTAAAGCATTAATAAGTGACGTTGTATTCAACAATAAATCAATAAAAGAAATCAAGTAAAAGCTAATTTTGCATTTATTTAATACTTTTTTGCTTAATTTTGTAATTGTATTAATACTAAAGAATGAAATTAATGAGTGCAAATTCAGACGAATTAAAACAACAGGTTCAAGATTATTGGAACAAAGAAACTTGTGGTACTTGGGTAACTGATAGTACAAAATTCACAAAAGAATATTTTGAAGACATTGAAAAAGATAGATATGAAAAACAACCAGAGATTTTAGAATTTGCTGAGTTTGATAAATTTGCTGGTCAAAAGCTACTAGAAGTAGGAGTTGGAGCAGGAACTGATTTTGTTCAGTGGGTAAGAGGCGGTGCAAAAGCCTATGGAATTGACTTGACTGAAGAAGCAATTAGACATCTGGATTACCGATTAGAACTTTATGGATTAAAAGCAGAGGGCTTTAAAGTGGCTGACTGCGAAAACCTACCATTTGAAGACAATACTTTTGATATTGTTTATAGTTGGGGTGTAATTCACCACACACCAAATACACTTAAAGCACTTGATGAAATAATTAGAGTATTAAAACCAGGTGGAAAAGCAAAAATAATGATTTATAATCGTAAATCAGTTTTAGCTTATTTATTTTGGGTTAAACATGCCCTTCTAAAAGGTAAGTTCAACAAGTCAGTTGCTTGGGCTTTGTGGAATCACATGGAAAGTATAGGTACTAAAGCTTATACTATTGATGAAGTAAAAGAAATTTTATCCCAAAGGCCTGTTAAAGAATCAAATGTAAAAGCATATATCTCTTATTATGATAAGTTAGAACGATTCAGTCCAATTATGCAATTTGTAGCAAAAATTACAAAAGTGCTTATGGGTGGCGAGAAAGCAGGCTGGGAACTAACTTTCCAATTTACCAAAAAATAAATTATACTTTAATACTCTTGTAAAATTATTGTTGTATATCCTGATTTTCTTACATCAGTGCTACCGTTGCTTTTGCCGGCTAAAATTATAGAATACGTTTTTCCAAAAGTCATTTTAATATCATCAGTTTGATAAAATACTTTTTTTATGTCAGCTGGATTTAAAAATATGTAAGCTAACTTTTGTTCAGATCTAATAGATAGAGATGGACTAGCAAAGCCGTAGTTTATATTTTCAGCATAAGGTGCATTTTTCTCAGGATCATTATTAAATACCGAAACACTTGGAAGATCCTTGGCTGTATTAATAATTCTGCTATTATAAGAATCGGAATAACTACCTAAAAAAGGTAATCCAAATTCATTAATTTCAATATTATTTTCTTCACCTGAAGCAACATATAATAATCGCTTGTCGCCTTTAGCATCAATTTTAACTTCTTTACCATTAATGATTGCAGAAGAAACACCTTTTTTAACTACAGTAGCAATATACGAACTATACCCTAAATTAACATTATCCAATATTGGTGACATACTAAACACGACTTCTTTGTTTGGTACAGCATTAACAAATTGTATAAAAACTCCTTCATCTGATTTATTTAATACTGAATTGGTCAAAGACTCTTCAAAAACACTAATTGCACAAGACCCATCATCATTATTATAAACAGATATTACATAGCTTTTATTTGGTTCAAAGGTATAATTGAGAGAAAAAACATATTTAGCAGGTGGAGATGAAGTAAAAACAGTAATTGGTGCTACTCCAGGATTAAGGGCAATTGCATCTGAAACTTTGCCATAAGCTAAATTAGAAGTAATAGGTTCTCCTGAGATATATTTTAATATAGTATTAGAGTTATCTTGTCTTGCACCTAATGAAAGATTAATACCATCAAGCATGTAATTTGCATTAACAACCCTAATAATTGCTTTACCTTTGTATTGCTTATCTAATTGATAAGGTGGTACAAAAATAGACTTGCCAGCTTTTTTGTTTAAAGTAGAATCGAATGTAAAAATTGAATAGTCTCTATTAACATCTAAAGAATAATCTACCATACTGCTTAATGTAGCCTTGTTTGATTCAAAAATGTTAAAAGTATCTCTACCTGAAATATTACATGCTGAGATATCTTTAAAATCACTGACTTTAAAACTAATAACATCATTAAAAAGTTTTGAACTATCAGAATTGAAAATATTAATGGATGTTGAAGAATAATTTACTAATCTTATTCTTGCGATTTTAGAATCCAATTTTTTAGGAAAACTTAAAGCTGTTTGGTCATTTTTAAATTCATCAAGAATATTTATTGATTGACCTGAAAAGTCATCTCTTATTATAAATGTATAATCTTTTAATGCCTCTAAAGTAACTTCAAACAAACCAAGATTTTCTGATACATTTAAAGCAGATTTTAACAAAGTAAAAGTTACTTTGCCACTTCTTACTTCTATATGTGAACTTAGACCTCTATATGGCAAATTAGAAGCAATCGAAATACCACTAGGGCAACCAAGTACCAAAGAATACGAAACTGTTGTATCTGGATTTAAATTACAAAGTCTTATATAAGAATTTAATGAGTTTAAAGGTCTTGTGATAGATGTTTGAAGAGTATAAATAGAATCTACAACTTTTTGAATAGAATCCCTTGGATTACTAGGAATAGCAACGAAAGTATAGTTTGTTTTTGTGCTAAATTTAATTTTCCTAAAAGTCTTTTTTTCAATTTCATTATTCTTTTTTACAAATAAATATGCTGAATCTGTGGGTGGATTTGAAGCATTTGAAGCAAATCCAAATGGAATTGATGGTAAATCTGTTTTATTGTCATAAGAAAAAACTCGATCTGCTTTATCTTTAGCCAAATTCATAAATCTAATATAAATTGATTCTACTTGTGACTTTGGGCTTACCAAAAGAGGATTTTCCTCAGCACAATTAGTTAATAGAAATGCTATAATAAACAAATAAATTAAGTTGAATTTTAAATTGAATTTCATATTTGATTTTTAAATAATAATTTTAAACAAAATTAATCTTATTTTTGTAAATTAAATTAATAAAATGTTAAAAAATGATTGAAAAATTACAATCTATCATAGATAGATTCCAAGAATTAAATGAACAGTTGAATGATCCTAATATTACTCAAGACGTAAAAAGGTATAAAGAAATTTCACAAGAAAAGAAAAGTTTATCAATTTTAGTTGATGTAGCTAAAAATTATTTGAAAACCTGTAGAGAGATTGATAATAATAAAGAAATGATAAACGATAAATCTACTGATTCCGAAATGCGTGATATGATTTATTTAGACTTGGAAGAACTGGAAACAAAGAAATTAAATATTGAAGAAGAATTAAAAATCCAACTAATTCCAAAAGATCCAAACGACTTAAAAAATTGTATTGTTGAAATAAGAGCTGGGACTGGTGGAGATGAAGCTGGTATTTTTGCAGGTGATTTGCTTAAAATGTATCAAAAATTTGCTGATATTCAAAATTATCAAATTGACATGATTTCTTTTAATGACAGTGAAAAAGGTGGATTCAAAGAGGTCGTATTTGCTATTGCTGGTGAAGATGTCTTTGGTAGGATGAAATTTGAAAGTGGAGTTCATAGGGTTCAGCGAGTACCTGATACAGAAGCCAATGGCAGAGTGCATACTTCGGCGGCAACTGTTGCAATCTTACCTGAAGCAGATGAAGTTGATGTTGATATACGTGATGAAGATATTAGAATTGACATTTACAGAGCTGGTGGTAAAGGTGGTCAGAATGTAAATAAGGTTGAAACTGCTGTTCGTATGGTGCATATTCCTTCTGGGATAGTTGTTCAATGTCAAGAAGAACGCTCTCAATTGAAAAATAAACAAAGAGCAATGAAAGTATTACGTTCAAGAATTTACGAGATGGAATTGGAAAAACAGAATAGTGCAACTTCTTCTGTAAGAAGAGATATGGTAAAGTCTGGTGATAGATCTGAAAAAGTACGTACCTATAACTTCCCTCAAAACAGATGTACAGACCATAGATTAGAAGGTGAAGCTAAAAATTATCCTCTAAGAGAAATAATGGAAGGTGGTTTGCAAAACTTAATTGAAAATCTCCAAATGGCTGAACGTGCTGAATTATTACGAGAAGGAATTAGTTTGTAATTGATTCCTAATATTAATTTAAATCAGAATCTAGTAACACTTTTAAATTTAAAACGTCTATAATTTCTATTAAAACTGAAAAAATATGAATATACAACAAATTTATACTGGCTGTTTGGCTCAAGGCACTTATTACATTTCTTCAAATAATGAAGCTGCAATTATTGATCCTTTGAGAGAAATAAAACCCTATTTAGAATTGGCTGAACGTGATGGTGTTAAAATAAAATATATTTTTGAAACTCATTTTCATGCAGATTTTGTTTCTGGACATATAGATTTGGCAAAGGCTACTGGAGCAAAAATAGTTTTTGGTCCTACAGCTAATACTAATTTTGAATCTCATATTGCAACAGATGGTGAAGTGTTTGAATTGGGTGATGTTTCAATAACATTAGTTCATACTCCAGGCCATACAATGGAATCTTCTTGCTTCTTATTAAAAGATAGTAGTGGAGTTGATAATTCTATTTTTACAGGTGACACTTTGTTTATTGGAGATGTTGGCAGACCTGACCTTGCTCAAAAATCTGCTAATATGACTCAAGAAGAACTTGCTGGGATGTTATTTGATTCGTTACGAAATAAAGTTATGAAATTGAATGATGATGTGATAGTATATCCTGCACATGGGGCTGGATCTGCTTGTGGAAAAAAAATGAGTAGTGAAACTGTTTCCACAATTGGTAATCAAAAAAAATTCAATTATGCTCTAAGAGAAAATATGACTAAAGATGAATTTATCAAAGAAGTAACAGATGGATTATTACCTCCTCCTATTTATTTCCCAGCTAATGTTAAAATGAATAAAGAAGGTTATGATAGTATTAGCGATGTTTTACAAAGAGGAACTCGACCTTTAAATGTTGATGAGTTTGAAAACATAGCTAATCAAACAGGTGCTTTAATTTTAGATACTCGCCATCAATCTCAATTCGTCAATTCATTTATTCCAAACAGCATTAATATTGGAATTGATGGATCTTTTGCTCCTTGGGTTGGCACTTTAATTCCTGATATTAAACAACAAATATTATTGATTACAGACGTAGGAAGAGAAGAGGAAGTTGTTACTCGGTTAGCTAGAGTTGGTTATGATTATGTGTTAGGATACTTGGAAGGAGGATTTGAATCTTGGCAAAGATCAAACAAGCAAGTTGATAATATTGAATCTATAACAGCAACTGAATTTGCAAATAGATGTAACTTAAATCAAAATATTGAATTATTTGATGTTCGCAAGCCTTCTGAATATGAAGCTGGTAGAATTAGTATTGCCAAAAACTCTGCTCTTGATTTTATCAATGCTAATATGAATGATTTCAAAAAAGAAAATGAGTTTTATTTGCATTGTCAATCTGGTTACCGTTCTGTAGTTGCTTCATCAATACTAAAATCTCGTGGTTATGACAAAGTGATTAATATTGAAGGTGGGTGGGTCGCTTTGAAAGAAACTGAACTACCAAAGGTAATAGAACAATGAGAAATTTAGTCTTTAAATATAAATCAAAAATAATTTTTGGAATAATTGGCACTTCTCTCGGTTGGGCTTATTGGTATTTTGTAGGCTGTGCCTCTGGACATTGCGCTATTACTTCAAGTCCTGTAAATAGTTCGATATATGGTTTAATTATGGGTGTTTTAGTTTCTGATATATTTAAAACAAATAAAAAACAAGACTAATTAAAATTATTACCTTCATCTATTAATGCAATAATATCGAAATTAATTTTGACTTTGTTGTTTACTTTGATTAGTCCCATAAGTGCAGTTGGAGGAGTAATACCGAAATCTGTAAGCAAAATATCTTGCGAACTAGTAAACCTCATTTTATTAAGTGCTACTCTTTTTACTTTTACATCTAATACCAACATCTTGCTTATATTTGTTATTGTAAGAACCACTGATGCTTTTATGCTTATCCATTCATCTGTTTTATTAATATCTTCAGTTCCCATTTTAGCATCTAATATATCTATTACAATGTTTGGGTATTCTTCAGATTTCAAAGCTTCGCATAAGTCTCTATTCATTCTTGAATTATTACAATCTAGTTTCGAAGACTTCATCAAAAGTCTGCCTTTAGCAAACTTGATTGTTCTCGAATTATCAAAAAAGACTCTTATACTACTTTTGGGGAACTTATCTTTGCATTTGCAATCGAAAGAATTTATGTTACTTGTTCCTTCAATTGTTAGGTTAGTCGCATCATCAAAAGAATAAGTCATAATTTGCCCAGCATCATTGCTAAAAGCTAAATTATAAATTAAAAATGTAATTATATAAATTGAGAAAAGATATTTCATTTAAGTGTTATTTTTATTTGAATTTACACAAAAAAAAATCAGTAGCAAAGCCAATTGCTTTGCTACTGATTAAATTTACTTAAATTAGAAACCTACTACAGCTTCTACTACTATACCATTAAATTTACCACCACTTCTATAATCTTTCATATCATCAGTAGCTAAAGCAGCACCATAGAAATCAGTATAAGTTTGTTGTACATATTCAGCTTTCATTAATACGTTATCAGTTACAAACCAACCAGCAGCTACAGCTATTCTTCCAATTTTAGAATCTCTAAATTGAGCAACAGAACCATCAGTTGCAGCAGGACCATTGAATTGTTTCAATTGAGCAGTAACTGAATTGAATCTACCACCAACATAACCAACTTTTCCAAATCTATATAATAAATCAGCTGCAATTTGTGTCATTTTTCTATCTGTTACTTCTGTATTAGATCTACCAGCAGCAGTTTCAAATGTACCAAATAATTCTATTCCACCCATTTGCCAGAATAAGTTAACCATATAAGTATTAATTTTATCAGTAAAGCCAGGATTAAGTCTTCCAGAAAATGCAACTGCAGTTAATGCTGGTTTAGCATTTGTACCATCTTTAGCTAATTCCATTACATAAGAGTAGTTAGAACCAGTTCTATCACCACCAAATAATGTATTTGTACTACCACTTGATTTCATATAACCAGATGCTGTAAGACGTAATCTCATATCATCACCGATTTTATTATCATATCCAACTTTGAATAAGATAGCTGGAGCTTTAGCAGTATCTTTATCAACTGTAGTTGCTGCAACTGGATCCAAAGCACCTTTGATTTCACCAGAAGTCATACCAAACATACCAATGAAACCACTGTGTTTGTAATAAACTTCACCACCAATTTCAGTAGCAAATTCGTCAACAATATAATTTTCAATAAATGGATTGTACATTGTTTGTCCACCATCTGATCTACGGAAGTGAGCATCACCATAATTTACTTCCATGTGACCAACTTTAATAGTTACATTATCCATAATATCATTTAATAAACTAGAACCTAAGAAAGCTAATTTATCAAATTGAATGTATCCACCTTTTACCCAAGCTTCATTATGATGTTTTGCAGATAAGTAAGTAGTTAAGTTTAATAATACACCATCTTCTAATTGAACATCAAAATTCAAGTTAGCCATAGCTGTATTAAAACCAGCAGTCATTTCATACAATTTATTAGTATTTGAATTAACTACTCCAGAAAATGTTTTTGACACAGCCAATGCAGTATTTTCGTGAGAAAGAGATTGGAACTGTTGAGTAAAACCACCACCGATACGAACTTTCAAACCATCAAATTTTGTATTGTTATTTTTTGGTGTTTCAAACATATTTATACCAGTCCTATCATAAGGACGGAAGTTTGAAATAGATGGTTGTTGAGCAAAAGCCACTTGGCACATAAATATAGCTAAAAGTAAGCTAAATATTTTTGTAAGATTGTTTTTCATAAAAAGACCTATAAATTAATTAAATAAAAAGAAAAAATAAATTCAAATAATTCAAGAATAAACACTTTGTTTATGCTTTTTTCAAAACTACAGTGAAAGTAAGAGTAATTTCTTCGCCACATTTGATAGTACCAAGCATAGCTGAAGGTCTTTCTAATTTAAATTGTGACAACTTAATTTTTTTAACACCTGAAATTTCAACATCACCATTAGCCAATACTTTTGCTTTTACTTGCATATCAATTGGTGATGAAGTGCCAGCAAGTTTTAGATTACCCATTGCATCGATTGTAAATTCTGCACCAGCTTTTGTAATTGCTTTTGTGCTTGAAAGATTAAAAGTAACTTTTGGAAACTCATCAGCTTTGATGCAATCCCAAGTTTTTTCATCCATTCCATCTTTACCACTTTTGATAGATTTAGATTCAACTTCAACATACATTGAATTGATTTTTTGTAATTCAGAGCCAGCAACAATAAAATCACCAGTTGCATTTGATTTGCTTGCAGGAGAATGCCAATCGTGAAGAGTAGAAGTGCCAGATACAACCATTGAGAATGATTTAGAAGTGTATTTTTCAGCATAAGAATTTAAACTAAAAACCACAATCAGAATTGCAGCATATAATATTGCTCGCATTTTCATTTTAACACCTATTAATAACTTTATTAGAGAACTGTTTCTTTTAACTGTTTCAAAATTACGTTATATCTTAAGCTTGTTTTATGACTTTCGTCATAAAAAGATATGATTGTTGTCAGTTTTTTGTTTAAAACTTATTTCAAAAATATATAAAATAACACTGTTGTCCGATAAAAATTGAGATTTGTTAAAAAGCTTTGCTAATCCATAGTAAAATCACGTTTTGATATTAGAAATTGAATTTGAAGCCCCCATAATTTTTACTTTTAGAATAACGTGCATTGTTCTATTGTCTTATTTGTTAATATTTTACAATCAGAATCTGGATTTTTCAAGAATTTAAACAAATCAATATATGTCATTAAATGAAACCGGACAATTGATACTAAATTTGAGTAAGCCCAGTTCCTTTCAGCTTTCTTTTGCACTACTTTCAATAATAAATGCACAATCAAACTAACCCAAATTTGAATTTCTATTGCATTTTGACTATCTCCTAAAAAATACTTCAATGGAAAATTTTGTTTTAGTCTTTTAAATAATGTTTCTATTTGCCAGCGTTGTTTGTAAATATTTGCTATTTTATCTGGTTCTAAGCTATAGTTGTTAGTTATAAACTCATAAAGTTTCTTTTGTTTTTCATCCCAATATGCTATTCTTCTTAATTCAATTGAAACTTTGTTTTTGGTAATTATTATAATCTCATCTTTTAAAACCCCACTATGAGTGTTTTCTGATATTTCTAGTTCTTCTTTGCTTATCCAGACTGCGTTATCTTTTTGTCGAGTTACAAATGAAATCCCATCA
>JAPLFM010000183.1:16614-17871 GCA_026390675.1 Candidatus Kapaibacterium sp.
TAAATATTGATTGTAATCGTTATAACCTTTATCAAACACAATTATTGAACCATTTTGCAAATTTAAGTTTTTTAAAAATACATGGTCGTGGGTAGATGCTGATGTAAAACGCACTAGAGAAGGCACGTCTTCAGATGAATTAATCAAAGTATGCATCTTTATTCCACCTTTTTTTTTACCATTTATTGGATTCCTACCAACTCCTTTCAAAACATCGCAAAATAAGCTGATTGTCGTAGAATCAGCAATATAAAGATTTTTTATTTCTGCTCTTTGATTAATGCTGTCCGATAAAAACTTTCTATATTCTTTGAATAAGTCATTATATATTTCTCCAAATACAATACTTGATCTTTTACTATTTGCATCTGAAATTGTACTACGCTTAGGAAAATAGTGCAAGCCTAAATGATTAATCCTACCTTCACATGCCAATAACATACCTGTTACTTCTCTCAAAGAGCTACAACCACTTAAAGCTACGCTCATCATTGTAATTAAGTGATCTATAGTCTTAAACTTCTTATAATACTTATCACTTTGATTTTTCTCTGCTGTCCGATTAATTTTTACCCTGTTTAGTAAATTAATTATTTGACTTAGTATAGGTTTCCCTGAAAATTTGTTATATTTGTGCATAGTTAATTGAATGTTCGCAAAATACAAAGTTAACTATTGGGCGGGGAATTATATTCTTCGTCCTTTATTTTCTTATCGGACAATAGTGAAAAAATAAAATAATATACAAATTGTTTTTATCAACATCGCTTAAAATATTAAGTCAGGAATTCTAAAAATCTAGATTGTAAAATTAAGTATCAGTATATATTAAATTGTTGCATAATTAATATTAAATTGTATATATTTCACATATTTTATATTTTAGATTATAAACCGATTACCACCTCCATAAAAAGGTTGGGCAAAAAAAAATATTTCCCAAATATATGATATTCATATACTTAGGAAATATTTGTAAGATTAAATAGACTTTATCTATTACTGATATTTTGAAAAATTAAACTTTACTTAAATTGTCTAATAGCCCTACAATTTCAGAAGAAATTGTATTCATTTTTGTAAGTTCATTTTCGGCAGCACTTATGTCACCAACTAATTTCCAATTTACTACATTTTTAATAACTTTATGCAAATCGGAATGAATCATTTCTAGTTTTTTCATATCTGGATATTGACTATATTTTTCCAGTCCTTCAGAATACATCCATTTACCCAAATCACAATCTTTATGTGAAA
>JAPLFM010000183.1:17948-37964 GCA_026390675.1 Candidatus Kapaibacterium sp.
TTTCCTTCCCATCAAGAAAAGATCTTAATCGAATTTTCCACTGTAAATGTTTGTTTTTAGCCATTGAAAAATCAAAAGTAGCATTCATAATTACTCATTTTTTTAATAATACAAATAAATTCAATTCAAAATTAATATAAAAGAATCAGATATCCTAATAAATTTAAATATTACACAAATCATTATTTGATAAGTATAATATTTAAGTTTTTATAAATTCTATTATTTGCCTAATCTTTTTCTGAAATCAGCAATAGTTTTTTCTAGACCTTCTTTTCTTCCAATGCTAGCATTCCATTTTAGAATAGCATTTGCTTTAGTAGTATCAGGTTGACGAATTTTAGGATCATCAGCAGGCAAATCTTCAAAAATAATTTTTGCATCATTGCCAATTATAGAAATTACTTCTTTTGCTAAGTCAAGCATTGTAATTTCATCTGGATTGCCAATATTTACAGGATATACTTCATCAGACATAAGAAGTCTGTAAATACCTTCAATCAGATCATCAACATAGCATACTGAACGAGTTTGTGAGCCATCTCCATAAACAGTTACATCTTGTCCGCTCAGAGCTTGATTAATAAAGTTAGGAATAGCTCTACCATCTTGCAGTCTCATTCTAGGACCATAAGTATTAAATATTCTAACAATACGAGTATCAACTCCATGGAATCTATGATAAGCCATAGTCATAGCTTCAGCAAATCTTTTTGCTTCATCATACACACCACGCATCCCTACCGGGTTAACATTACCCCAATAAGTCTCAGGTTGCGGGTGAATAAGCGGATCACCATAAGTTTCGCTAGTACTTGCTATTAGAAATCTAGCATTTTTAGCTTTTGCCAATCCTAAAGTTTTATGTGTTCCTAATGAACCCACTTTAAGAGTTTGAATAGGCAACTTTAGATAATCAATAGGAGAAGCAGGTGAAGCAAAGTGAAGTATATAATCTAAATCACCTTCTACATAAATATATTCAGTTACATCATGATGAATAAATTTGAAATTTTTATTACCAAAAAGGTGAGCAATGTTATCAGGTGAACCTGTAACGAAATTATCCATACAAATTACTTCATCACCTTTGCCAATAAACTTATCGCAAAGATGTGAACCCAAAAATCCTGCACCACCAGTTATTAATACTCTTGCCATTTTATTTTTTAATTTTATTTATTAATTAATTATCCAAACTAAGTACAGCGTGGAATGCTTCTTGCGGAATTTCCACATTCCCAACTTGTTTCATTCTTTTCTTACCTTCTTTTTGCTTTTCAAGCAGCTTTCTCTTTCTAGAAATATCACCACCATAACATTTGGCAGTTACATCTTTTCTCATTGCGCTAATACTTGTACGAGCTACAATTTTAGCACCAATAGCAGCCTGTATAGCTACATTAAACATTTGTCTAGGTATTAGGTCTTTTAGCTTAGTGCAAAGTCTGCGACCCCATTCAAATGCTTTTTGTCTGTGAACTATACAAGAAAGTGCATCCACAGGATCACCATTTAATAGAATATCCAATTTAACCAAATCGCCTTCTCTTTCATCAATAAATTCATAATCTAATGATGCATACCCACGAGTTGAAGATTTAAGTTTGTCATAAAAATCAAAAACAACTTCTGCTAAAGGCAATTCAAATGACAAATCAACTCTTGTTGGAGTTAGGTATGATGTATTTAACAATATACCACGCCTATCCATACAAAGTTTCATAATATTACCAATGTACTCAGTAGGTGTAATAATTTGTGCTTTTATAAATGGCTCCATTATGCAATGTATTTCACCAATTGGTGGCAATTGAGCTGGGTTATCAATTAAGATTTCCTCAAAAGTATGTGATTTTAGCACTTTGTATCTTACGTTAGGAACTGTAGTAATGATAGTTTGGTTGAATTCTCTTTCCAATCTTTCTTGAACAATTTCCATGTGCAACAAACCTAAGAAACCACATCTGAAACCAGAACCCAATGCTTTAGATGATTCAGGTTCAAAACTAATAGCAGAGTCATTTAACAATAATTTGTTAAGTGCTTCTCTCAAATCTTCAAAATCATCGGCATCAGCAGGATAAATCCCACTAAATACCATTGGTTTTACTTCTTTAAATCCTCCAATTGCCTCTTCACAAGGATTTTTGGTTGTTGTGATTGTATCACCAACTTTTGTATCGTGTAAGCTTTTAATAGCAGCAGTAACATACCCAACATTTCCAGCAGAAAGTTCTTTGGTATTTTGCCGTTTCATATACATAACACCAACTTCGTCTGCAATGTATTCGGCACCAGTAGCCATAAATTTGATTTTATCACCAGATTTTAAAGTACCATTGAGCACTCTCATATATACAATTACACCTTGGTATGGATCAAAAATTGAATCATATATCAAAGCTTGTAATGGAGCATCAGGGTCACCTTTAGGAGCTGGGATTCTATCAACAACAGCATCTAATATTTCGTGAACACCTAAACCAGTTTTACCTGAGCAAAGTAGTATTTCCTCAGGTTTGCAACCTATTAAGTCAATAATTTGTTGCATTGAAGATTCTAATGTAGTAGCAGCACTTGGCAAATCAATTTTATTCAATACTGGAATAATTTCAAGATTATTTTCAATTGCAAGATAAAGATTACTTATAGTTTGTGCTTCAATTCCTTGAGTTGCATCAACTACAAGTATAGCACCTTCACAGGCTGCAAGCGATCGAGAAACTTCATAAGAAAAGTCAACGTGGCCTGGAGTATCAATTAGATTGAAAGTATAAGTTTCATCATTTTTAATATGATTCATTTGAATAGCATGCAATTTAATGGTAATTCCACGCTCTTGTTCAAGTGGGTTATCATCAAGGATTTGAGCATTAGTCATTTCACGTTTTGTAATTCTGCCTGTCATTTCTAACATTCTATCAGCAAGGGTAGATTTACCATGATCTATATGAGCAATAATACAAAAGTTTCTAGTGTTTTTCATTCTTTGGAATTAGTTTTATATACTTTGTAAATACTAAGACCTCAAAAATAAGAAAGTTAAGTTTTATAAAGTAGTTATTTATTTAAACATTAGTAAAATGAATAAATTAGTTAACATTTGATATGTATTTAATAATATCAAAATTTTCAAATTCTAAAGATTTATTCTATTTATTAAAATATCTAATTTTTCAAAAATATCATTTAATTCTAATTTTTCTAATTCCTCTCTTTGTCTTGTTATAACTGCTTCATAGACAGAATTATAAGGGAGCCATTCCTTTGCATAAGATGCTAAAAGGGAGTATAAAACTAAAATTGGTACTTTTGATGCAGCTGCAAAATGAATGATTGAGGTATCTGGGCTAATTACTAAACTTGCTTGTTGAATTAAAGCAGCGGTATCCAAAATATCATTTGTTGGTTCGAAATAAAATACATCAAGAAATACAGATTGAATAGATTTAGCTTTTTCAATATCTTCTTTACCTGAAATTAATATAATTGGATATTCACTTAATACATTTTTAAGATGTTTTATTATTTCAATATTCTTTTCAATGCTTAAAACTCTAAAATCTCTGCCTGCTGATATATTCAGAATTATATTTTTTTGAATATTATTAAGTTTAATAAATTCATTTGCAACTGTAATATTGGATTCAGAAACTTTAAAATTATAAATCAAATCTTCTTTTTCCCAATTAAACACTCTATTTACCAGTACTACAATCATTTCAAGCATAGTCATTTGTTCTTTACAATCTTGCATAGGAATTTGAATATTAAAGAATGTTTTATAAAGTTCTTTCCTTTCTATATGCTCCATTGTTACTTTGATTGCATCTTTATTGGTCAAATAATTAGACAAATAACCTGCTTTTGTTGTTTTGTTATAAACAAGTGGTAAAACTAAGTCAAAATGAATTTTTGAAGTTTCTTCTTTTACATTTTGCAAACTTTGCTTTGTACCATCATATACATAGTATTTAGTAACGTTTGTTTCATTTTTAAGAATTGATTGATTGGATTTTGAAGCTATTACATATATATTTACATTCGGGATTTTTCTTTTTAGTAAATCAATTAATGGTAAAGTAATAATCATATCACCAATTACATCATATCTTAAAATCAAAATATTTTTAATTCCTTCACTTGAAATAGGGTACGAAATTTCTTGATTTTTGAATTTGAGTTTCAAAAAGAAATAGGCAAATGATTTTAGTTTTTTTTCAATTAATTTATTGATACTCATTTACTTAACCTCGATGAAATCTTTATACTCACCAATTCTCCAACCAGTTGCTTTTTCAATAGAATCAGTAATTTTATGTTTAAGTGGTTTGCTTTTAGGTTTAGGAATAAAGAATTTCGTCCAGCTATAATCTTTTTCAATTCTTTCTAACATTATTTGAGGATGCTTGTCTTCAAACTTTTTTAACTCATAGACATCTTGGTAATCGAATTCAATTACTTGCTCTTCTAATTGTCCTTGTTCTTTTGCGTGATAGTATTGTTCTATATTTTTAAGTTTCATTCCTTGTACTTTAGGTGGACGTACCCAGCCGTAATGATATATTTTGGCTTCAATCTGTTTTGCATTTAATTTACGAACATTATCATCTTTTAATTTATATCTAAAGCCTTGAGCATCACCCCAAGAAACAATATTTGGTATATTCTTTATTAATCTAATTTCTCTTCTATACCACTGCCTTCCTATTCCAACAAACTCATAAGAACCATAAAAATGAATATATCTAAATAGTAATGCTTCAATTTCTTGATTTTTGTTTGCTGATTCAATTTCACTCTTGATAAGTCTAAAATCTAATTCATTTATTACTTCGTCTGCTTGAATATAAAAACACCAATCACCAGTGCAAGCTCTCAAAGCAATATTAGTTTGGTCTGCATATATCCAACCATCAACATTTCTTGATTTGTCCCAAATAGTTTCTATGATTTTTATTTTTGGTTCATTCCAACTTTTAATTAATTCAGTTGTTCCATCATCAGAATCTCCAGCAGCAATAATAAATTCATCTACTAATGGCAAAACAGAATAAATTGATTCTTTCAAAGGGTAGGCGTATTTTATTGCATTTTTGACAAAAGTGAAACCTGATAATTTCATTTCTTCTGCTCCAATTCCCAGAGAAAGAAGTATTTCAATGCAGTATATGCAAAAGTACTAAAGCCAGCAACTAAACCATGTATGCCATCTCTGAAACCTTGTCTAATAAAATAAAGTCTTATAAATGCAACCCAAGGATTTAAAAACAAATTTATTAAAGAAAACTTTTTACCCATATTGAAATATGTTTCAGCTGAAAGTCTTGCATAATATATAGTTTTCTCAAAGTGGTTATTCATATCTTTGTATGAATAGTGAGTTAAGCTACCTTCAAGTTTTTCAATATTACCATCTATTTTAAGTTCATCATGTGGGTTTTTCCCTTCCCATCTTGGATTTGCAGATTTCCTAACTAATCTCAAATTCCAGTCTGGTTGCCATGCATATTTCAGAAGTTTGCCAATATAAAAAGTTTCTCTATTAATTTTATATCCATCAGCTTTGCCATTTTGAATAGCATTTATGATATTAGATTTTAGTTCTGGAGTAATTACTTCATCACAATCAAGAGCTAAAACCCATTCTTGTGTGCATGCTTTCAAAGCTTTATTCTTTTGCTTTATATGCCCTTCCCACTCAGCTAAAATTACTTTAGCACCAAAAGATTCTGCAATTTCTTTAGTTTTATCAGTAGAATGTGAGTCGAAAATAATAATCTCTGAAGCAATATCGGCAATACTTTCTAATGTACTACCAATATTTTTTTCTTCATTAAATGAAATGATTGAAATAGAGAGATTAAGTTTTTGCATTAATACTTTTTTGTCAATTAGGAAAGTTCAAAAATATTGAAATAATGACTTGGAAGCAAAGAAATAGTTAGAATTGGGAAATTTACTTGAGTTCTTTTAAAGTATGTTCATAAGCTTTCCATTCTATATAATCATCCCATTTCTCAAAATTTTCTTTTTTTGAATTGCTAATTAAAATTTCATATTCATCAAAATTTAATGAATATTTATTTTTAAACTCTTCTATTTTCTCTTTAATATCTCTCATATTAAAAATTTATTTTTTTAGTTTTTAAAAGAAAATTGTTTATAATTTACTTTTGATTAAAAGGTTTTCTTATGAATAAACTTTTAATATTGTAATATAAATCCTTAAAAAGTGATTTTTCTTTCCTACGGGCATAAAAAGCAGAATCACCATTATTTGCTTCATAATATGATTCATTTATATCAAAAACTAATGTTTCATCAAATGTATAAATATTCATATTTTTTTTAAAATTCTTTTCAGAAAAATCAACTAGAATATGTCTCCCTTCATAAATTATATACAATGTTAATTTGTTCAAATTTGCATTTTCAAGTTGTTGGATATTTATTGACAATTCAAACTTACCTTCAATATTCGTATTAACAGAGTAGTCGCTACCAACTAAATGAATTGTGGCATTGTATATTGGTTCATAAGTTTTATAATGAATTACTTCACCCTTTATCACTAAACTCGTATCAGTTTTTATATTCTCTTTAGGAATTTGATCTTGATTTATTTGCTGAGTTTGAAAAGTACTATCAGCATTATTATTTGCAATTAATGGTTCATTACTTAAAAATAATTTTACTATTCCTAAAGATATTAGATATTTAGCATAAGGTTCATACCATTTAGGAATTTCCCTTCCCCAATACTTTATTTGCTTTTGATTATAATTCCCACAAACAGGAGCTTTTGAATTTTGATGAATATCAAGAATTTCATTCCATTTCATGTTTTCGAAATCATAAATATGTTTTTCACATTTTGCACATATTCTACCTTTTTCAGTAGGTGTCATTTCATCCCAAATCTGATCGCATTGCTTAGGTTTAACCGGAATATAATATGGTCTTAATGGTTCAGTCATAAAATATCCTTTTTTATACTTGCTTTTCTACATCAACTCTTAGAACTTCATTTAAATTTAACTTAAGTGCAATAAATTCATTAATGTCTTTCAAAGTTATATTTTCGTATTTTTCTTTAACATTATGTATCTCTTCTGGGCTATTGTAAAATGTAGAGTAGAAACCAATTGTATCAGCTAAAGCATAGTTTTGTTCAAGTTCCATAGCCATTTCAGACCAAACAAAATTCTTTGCTTTTTGTAATTGATATTCTATAATCCCTGATTCAATAAATGTATTTAATTCACTTTTTAATTTTAGAAATATTTCTTCATTAGTCTGTTCCGGTTTGCTTGCAATTATATAAAAAGTAAGTAAAGATGCAAACTCCCTTCTATCAAGAAAAGCTCCAACTTGAGATGCAACTTGCTTGTCATATACTAATGAATTAACTAGTACAGAACTTCGACCTAAACCCGCTATGTTACAAAAAAGCTCTGCTACTAGGTTTTGTGTAACATTATCAAATCCATCAAGCTGAATGGCTAAGAATGAAGCATTTAAAGGCACTTGGTCTTGGAAGCTAGTAAATCCTGATTTGTTAATGAATTCACTTTTAAATATTGTTTCGTTTTTATGGTTTATTCTTTTGTGATTGAAATATTTTTCAACTAATTTTATAGTTGATTCAATTTCTAAATCACCAGCGAGAATTAACTTAGCATTGATAGGGTTGTAATTAGAAAGATTAAAGCTCATAATATCTTCTAGAGTAAACTTCTCAATATCTTCAATGAATCCAGGAATTTCCCAATAGTAGCTACAACTTGGATTAAAAGCTATTGAAGATAACTTTTCTCTCCACTTACCATAGGGTTGATTATGAATTGTTTGTTTTATTTCTTCAATTACAACTGATTTCTGAACATCTAAAGCTTCCTGACTTGGATTAAAATTAAAAAGTCTATCACTTTCAAGTTCTAAAGCAGTTTCTAAATTTGCTGAAGGCATTGAGATAGTGTATGAAGTCCAATCATAGGTTGTATATGCATTATTAGTACCAGCAGCAGTTGTTATAATTTTATCAAATTCGCCTTTTGGGAATTTAGCTGTCCCTTCAAACATAAGATGTTCAGATAAATGAGCAATCCCAGTTTTACCTTCTACTTCATTTTTAGATCCAACCTTGTAAATTAAATTCATTGAAAATAAGGGAACGTTATCCTTTTGACAAATAACTAATTCTAATCCATTCTCTAAAAAATGTTGTGTTATTTTATGTTTCATTTAGTTTTGAGGTAATAAAAAAATCAATTTAAGAAAAAAAATGTTATTAAGTAAAATAAATTAATTGAACGGTCGTTCAATTAATTTATGAGAAATGAAATTAAATCAAAACAAACAAAAGACAAGATATTAAATGCGGCATTAAATCTTTTTTCTAAGAATGGATTTGAAGCTACGTCAATTCGAGATATATCTAAAGAAGCGAATATTTCATTAGGGTTACTTTACAATTATTATGTGAGTAAAAACGAACTTTTGAAAGAAATATTTAACAAATCTTTTGAGCAAATCAAGAGTAGTTTTGAAATAATTGATTCTGATGATCCCATTAAAAACTTCGATTTGTATTTATCTAATACTTTTGAAATTGTAAAAAAAAATAAAGAGTTTTGGAAACTTATGCATTCGATAAGAGTTAGTGAAAATGTGATTAACATTTTAAAATCAGAATACGAAGAAATTAGTTTATTTATTATAAATAAATTAGAATCACATATTAATAAAATAAAATTTTCTTCTCCATTAAATCCTATGTTTTTGTTTGCAATGATTGATGGTGTGATTTCTCATTATTTGATTTTAGAAAATTATCCAATACAAGAAATGAAAACAAATATTTTAGATTATATTAAGAGTAAAAAATGATAAAACCTAAATGGGTAAATAATAATGAATACCCTTTTGAAACTAAAGAATTTCGACTTATAGAAGGTTTCAATATAAATTTTATAGATGAGGGTAAAGGTGAAACAATCTTGTTTGTTCATGGAACTCCTGATTGGTCTTACAGCTATCGTAATTTAATAAAAGAACTTTCAATAAGCAAAAGATGTATTGCAATTGATAATTTAGGATTCGGATTGTCAGACAAACCAACAAATGTTAATTATTCTATTCAAGAACAAAGCAAAAGATTAGAAGAATTTATTATAAATATGAAACTAAACAAAATTACATTAATTTGTCATGATTTTGGTGGACCTATTGCTTTAGGTGTTGCTGTAAGGAATCCCGAAATTTTTGATAATATCATTATAATGAATAGTTGGATGTGGGATCTTAGAAAAGATAGTAACTTTGCCAAAACAAAAATTCTTCATAGCAAATTTGGGGAATTTCTGTATATTAATTATGGTTTATCAGCTAAATTTATGGTCAAAAGTTCTTATTATAACAAATCAAACTTAAGCAAAGAAAACTATAAAATGATTTTAAAACCATTTGAATTCAAGAAAGATAGAGTGTCCACATTCAAATACGCAAAGGAACTTCTAGATAGTGGAGATTTTACAAACAACATTTACAACCAAAGCAAAGTCTTGTTAAATAAGAATATAAAAATAATTTGGGGAATGAATGATCCTTACTTTAAACCATACATGCTAGATAAATTCAAATATATTTTTCCGAATGCAAAAGTTATACAAGTAGAAAAATGTGGGCATTTTGTATGTGAAGAACAAAATGATTTAGTGTTACACGAAATTAAGAGTTTATTTAATTAAAAGCAAAAGTTAACCTAATTTACTTTTGTATCATCAAAATTGATGAAGAATACTACAATTGCAATTTCAATAAAATTGGTAATTAATGCTGAAAAAGTATTTGTTATTACTAAAATTATGTTATTGTGAAATGATATAATTAATAAAGACAAAGGTAATGCCAAAGCAAAATTCAAAAGTACTAAAACCAAAAAATAAAATGCACATTTGAGCCACCTGCCAGAAACAATATCAAGACTATATGTGAATGATTCAAATATAGTCTTGTTTTTTAAAGCTAAAGTAAATGTAGAAAAACCAAAATAAACTCCAAATGCTATTCCAGGAATTATAAATAAAACTGTACCAGTAACAATTCCAATAACAAAAATAAGCATAGTTACAAAATAAGGAACAAATTTATTTAAAGCTTTTAAAAGTGATTCACCAATTTTGTTTCCTTCACTAAAAAGAGTATCATTTATAAAGATTAATTTTGCTAAAAATGTAAAAGTACTTATTAATATTGAAAAAAGAACTATTTTCAAAATATTAATATCAATAACAGGAAATGATTTGTTTGTATTTGTAAAATCCAAACTAGCACTTAAAACTTTTTCAGTATCAGTTGCCAATGTAATATATATACTTGGAATTACTGCGATTAATGTAATTAAAGCTAGACTCCAAAAATGTCTCTTATAAAAAGCCCAAGAAATTGAAATTATTTCTTCAATTTCAAACACTCGCGGATAGTTTTCTTCTTGTAATTGTTCCATAGTTATTTTTTCTGTTTTCCTTTTTTAGGTTCTTCTACTTTTTTAGGAGTATCATCACTCTTAGGAGTAATTTCTTTTTTAATATTTTGTTCATCAATTTTAATTTCTTCAGCTTCTTTTTTCAGTTGTTCATCTTTTTTAATTTTATTGATTTTCAAAATCTTAAGTTCTACTCTTCTATTTTTTTGTTGACCTTCGGCAGTTTCATTTGTAGCAACTGGATTTAACTGTCCATAACCTTTGCCAATAAGAACTTCTTTAGATACACCTTTTTTAACAAAATAATCTACTACAGATTTGGCTCTTTTTTCAGACAAAGTAAGATTGTAAGCAGGTGTGCCAAGACTATCAGTATAACCTGCAATTTCAACTAATTCTACAGGATAATTTTTCAAAAGCCAAATTACTCTATCTAATTCAAGAAATGATGATTTTAATAAGTTTGATTTATTATACTCAAAGAAAAGATTGTTCATTGTAATTTTCTTTTGACCTTTAATATTAAACTGATCATACATCATATCAGAACTTCCAGTCATTTCCAGATCATCACCCAACAAATCAGCAATACGATACATCACAATATCTTCGGTCATTTTTATGGTTGTTTTTCCTTTTTTCAAATCAAGGTTTTTAGAAATAGGGAAATATCCTTTTTTTTCTGCGTAAAATCCATAATTTCTTCCAAGAGGTAAAACTATGAAATATTTACCATCAATTGGTGAAGATTTTAATTTACCCAGTTTCTTCCCAGTATCCAAATCTTCCCAAATAATGTCTGCTTCAACAAATTTATTATCATTATCTTTAACAATCCCATTAATCATTGCGACTTTTCCTGGTTTGGCAAATTCTGGCAATGTCATTGTATAAATGTCAGAACCACCAAAGTTATTTTCTCTATCACTTGCAGCAAAATAAGCCAAATCACCTTCTGTTGAAACTATAGCTCCTCTATCATCACCAGTAGTATTAATTTCTTTACCTAAATTAATTGGTTCGCTCCATTCTAACCAAGAATCTTCATTTAACCTAGTGGATTTAAACAAATCAAGTCTGCCAATTCCAGGATGCCCATCAGAAGAGAAATATAGAGTTTTACCATCGGGATGAAGGAATGGTTTTCTTTCAGCATATTTAGTATTTATTTTTGAACCAAGATTAATTGCTTCTCCCCAAGATCCATCTTCATTTTTCACACTTACATAAATATCTGTATTACCTTGTAAAGAAGAATGATATAATGTATTATATGGATGGTATCCGCCTATAGCACCAGGTCTATCAGAAACAAAAATCATAGATTTACCATCGCCAGATAATTTTGCATCACAATCAAAAAATTCTGAATTTATTGGTCTAGGAAATGGTCTTACAGGTGTCCATTTTTCTGGAGTATCAGTTCTTTCAGAATAAAACAAATCCCCTTTTCCAATTGAGCCTTTAAAACTACCAAAAAGTATTAATTGGTTACCATCAGTTGAAATTGATTGAGGAGATTCTTGATTATCTGAATTAATTATTTTAGGTAGCTTAGTAGCTGGTTCCCAAATTCCATCCACATTACTACTAACAAAAACATCTTCAGAATCATTATCTTCATCTCTACCAACTCCAGTAAAATAAAGTGTAGTTTTATCGGCAGTAGGTAAAGGCGAATACTCCTGTGCTTCTGAATTAACATTACCGCCTAAGTTTATATCAACTAAATCATAAGCTTGAGCACTTAAAATTTTAATAATTGCATCAAATCTTGCTTTCATTGAAGGGAAATCATCTTTATATGTTTCATACATTTCAATTGCAGATTGCCAATCTATCTTACCTTTTACTTTTTTTAAAAACTTTTCAGTAATTCTTTGAAGTGCAATAAAACCTTCTTCAGTGTTTGAATTGTTTGTCAAAAAGTCAAAATACTGATCTTCATTACTTTCTTTTGGAGATTTAGATAAAAACTCAGTTTTTGCGTCTAAATTCCCTGATTCAGTCTTTACTTCAGGTTCAGTATTCACTACGGGCTCAGTTTTTACTTCTGGTTCTGTTTTTGGCTCAACTTGTGCTATAAGATTTATTGAGGCATATATGAAACAAACCAAGTAGATTAAATTTCTTTTCATTTTCATTTTTAACTTTTCCAACAATTTAATGTTACAAAATAATATCTTATTTGTTATAAAAAAAGATATTTACTAAAATAAAATATGTCCTACCTCAAAATAAAGTAGGACACATTACAAATCAAAATAAATTTGTTATTATAGATTAGCGATAATATCTTCAATTGATGGACTGGCAGCTAATTCATCTACATTTAAATTAAGTAGAAATGCTAAGTTTGCTAAGATTGTTGCTTCTTCATCACTCATTTCAGAATTAATTTCACCAGATATATTAGCAATATAAAAACCAATGGCAATTAATGTTTTTTTAAAGTAAATTGAATCTTTTGGCTCTAATGCTTTATCAACAATTTTAGCAGTTTCTTTTAAACCTTGTTGGAAACCACGAACATCAGTCATACTCTGTCTAAAAACCAATCCTGGATTTACATCCAAAGATAATAATAGCTCTTTTATGAGTGGATCTTTAAATTTTGCAGAGTTGGAAGTTACTGTTTTTAAAGCTTGTTGTTCTTTACGATCAACATTCCCATCTGCCCCAGCAACATTTTGAAAAACCCACATTACAGCAAACTGCAATGTTTGCCAATTTTCAGTAGAAAATAGAGTTTTCATTCTCATAAATTACCTAAACTTAAAATGTTCTAAAATATTTAAGATGCAAAGATAGCCATAATCTCAGAAACAGTTGGCGAAGTATTCATGTCTTCTTTTGAAATTTGCAATAAGCCAGCCAATGTTCCAATCACTTTTAGTTCTTCTTTACTCAATCTATTACCACCAGAATCGCTTGATACATTTCCAATGTAAAACCCAATTGCTAATAGCACCTTTCTAAAATTGGTATTAGTCTCAGGAGTAAGATATTGATTTAAAACTTTTATTGTTTCAATTAATCCAACTTTGTAATCTCTTGAGTCATTCATACTCTGTCTAAATAGATTACCAATATTATTATCGGTTTCTTTTAAAATTTCTTCAGCAAGTTCACTATTTAATGCACCAGCTTTTGAACAAACAGTTTTAATTGCCATTTGTTCTTTTTTATCAATAATGCCATCGGCACCAGCAACTGCATGAAACACCCACATTACTGAATAAAGTAATGTATTCCATTCGTCGCTATTTACTTTGTGTTTAAATTCCATATCTTTACTGTAATTATTAATTAATTCAAAAATACAATTATTTATTTAACTTCATAGATTATTGGTCTACTTGGAGAAGCATCACTTTCAAATGGAGCAATTTGCAAATTCAACATATAATTACCATCAGCAACTTTTTTATCAATATATACCATTTCGGTAATTGTAGCAAAAATTCTTGAATCATGGTTCAAATGATGAGTTTCTTTTGCTATATTCCAATAAATATGATGAGCAGTTAGTTTCCCATCATCAAATGCTCTATCTAAAGAAGGAAAATCAACCAACAAATGTTCAATTCCCAATTCACAAATTAGTTCAATCGCCTCAATACTAAAAAAAGGAGCTTCTTCTTTAGAATATTGTCTAGTTTTTTTAGATTCATCATTTGGAATTGTTCTAATTATTAAACCTTTTAAAAAATTACGATTTGTATGCAACAAACTGTCTTTCAAATGTTTTCTACTAATAATATTATCTGAACCACTGAAATTTGGATAATAGGTATCATTTGTTTCTCTAAAAGGACTAGTCATAACAGTTATCAAAGTACTTGGTATAAAAGAGTCTTTTAACACCCTATTAATATAAACCCTTTCATCTGTAATGTGTCCTATACACTCAGTATGAGTTCCATTGCAATGTGGGACAAAAGAGATTTTTTCAAAATTGCAACTGCCTCCAAGTCTAGTATCACCTACAAAATCTCCAACTCTACATGGTTCTGAAGAAGCGAAATCAATATCAAATGTATTAGGTTGTTTTTCATTAAAAACAAGAGGAATTGAAATATCAATCGGATTTTTTAAATCCACTTCAATTCTATTGCTATTAAAATCAAAAAAAGCTTTCATTACTAATTTAAAGTTTTTAGTTTTCTAAATAAATAAACTAAAGAAATTGCAGTTATAATTAAAACATTGAAATAAAAATTTGTTAATAACAAATTAGAATTTTTAGTTAAACTTAAATCATTAACTATATAATTCCCACTAATCAAGACAACACTTGATAAAAACAGAAATAAAATTGTATTAAATATTGCCATTGTTTTTGTAAGTAAAACTTTATCTTGAATCAAAAGCCTAGGTCTTTTATTTTGATTCCATAAAGAAAATAATGACATCATTAAGAGTACAACAATACTTTTATTAAAATTATCTAAATATGTAGATTGATTTTTAAAAATTTGAATATAATCAAATGTATAATTCACTGCAAATAGTATAAATGAAAATGGTAAAATCAAGATAAACAAAAATTTGAATATATATATTATCTCATTTTTACTCATAAAACATCTAACTATTCGAAATTATTCTATCTAAAGTGATGTTGAATGTAGTACCTTCACCTGAAATACTTTCAAATGTAATTTCACCTTTCAACAAATCCACACATTTCTTTACAATCGCTAGCCCCAAACCAGTTCCAGAAATAGCACCAACATTGCCAGCTCTATAAAACGCTTCAAACAAGTGTTCTTGATCTGCTTCTGGAATGCCAATACCCTGATCTATTATCTGAAAAGTAACTTTATCTGATGTTTCAATTATATTTATAGTAACTGTTTTAGCTTTAGGTGAATATTTTGCAGCATTTAAAACTAAGTTACTTAAAACATGTTTTAATTGCTTCTCATCTGACTCTAATTCTAAGGTTTTATCTGAAAAATTTAATTCAAACGTATGAACATTGTTATCCATTACTTGACATTCTTCTATAATGTCTTTACACAAATCAATCGCTCTAAATCTATTGATTTGGAGATTTGTTTTTCCAGCTTCACTTTTTCCAATTGTTAAAACATCTTGCAAAAGTTGAGTCATAGACTTTACAGAACTTCTAATTTTATCTAAAAACTTATTAAATTGTAATTGATTGGGACCTTGATAAAATTGCTCAATCAAATATGTTGAAGTCAAAATTACTGTAAGTGGTGTTCTATATTCATGAGAAATCATAGAGATAAATCTAGTTTTTAAAGTATTTAACTCTTTTTCTTGTTCAAAAGCTTTTGTAACTTCTTCTTTAGCTGCTTGTAATTCTTCTTCGGCTTTGTGCCTTACTTTTATTTCATTTTTTAAATCTGATAAAGCAATTTCTAATTGTGTGGTTCTCTCAACAACTTTCTTTTCTAATTCATCATTCATTTTTAAGATAGCTTCTTCTGCTTTCTTAATTTCTGTTATATCTAAAATCTGACAAACAAATACAGTAGAACCTTGAAAATCTTCATTAAGTGAAGCACTTAAAAATATATTTCTTTTATTACGATTCTTGTCAAGCATTGTTGATTCAAATCGATTGTCAGTATCTGGATGGCTACTTGTAAAATTTATCCTTTCTACAAAATTAGGCAAGGCATCTTTGTCAAGAAAATTTCTAAAATCTTGCCCAAACATATCTTCACTTGAATAACTTCCAATTTTATAAATTTCTTCATTGCCATAAAGAACAATGAAATCTTTGTCAATTATTAGAGTTCCATCAAGTGAATTATCAACAACTGCTTTGTAAAGAGCATCACTTTCACGAAGAGAAATTTCCAAATTTCTCTTTTCTTCAATTAAAATTTCTACATTTTTATTAAGTTCATATTTAGAACTTCTCGTTTCTTCTAAGATAAAAGAGTAATTTTTAATTTGACTTATTAACTCATCTTTTGAAAGAGATTGTAGTTTTTCTATATCTTTTATTAGTTCTTGCAAAAGCTATTGATTTTTATGATAAAAATATTTTATAAATTAAAAAATATTTGTCTTTATAACAAATGATTATTTCAATAATGATTAAATTTAAGCTATTAAGTTAAAAAACATCAATAAATTCATTAGAAATTGAGGAAATGTAAGCAAACTTTCGTAAATTTGAAAAAGTAAAAATCAAGAGAAATATGATAACAATTAAGAATTATATAAATGGACAGCTAATTGATCCAATTTCTAAAAATTATATAGACAATTATAATCCAGCAAATGGAGAAGTTTATTCTTTAATACCAGATTCAGATGGAAATGATATTGAGCTTGCATATCAAGCTGCAAAAACAGCATTTTCAAGTTGGTCTAAAACTTCATTGGATGAAAGATCAGATATTTTACTTAAAATATCTGAACTAATTTATTTGAATTTGGATAAACTTGCTCTTGCAGAATCTATTGATAATGGAAAACCTTTGAAATTAGCAAAAAGAGTAGATATACCTAGAGCATCTCAAAATTTCAAATTTTTTGCAACTGCTATAATGAATTTTGCATCAGAGTCTCATGAAATGCCAGGTGTAGCTTTAAATTACACACTTAGAAGACCAATTGGTGTTGTTGGTTGTATTTCTCCTTGGAACTTACCACTTTATTTATTTACTTGGAAAATTGCTCCAGCGCTGGCTGCTGGCAATTGCGTAGTAGCAAAACCTTCTGAAATAACTCCAATGACTGCCTTTTTACTTTCTGAGTTATGTATTGAAGCTGGATTGCCACCAGGTGTATTAAATATTGTGCATGGACTTGGAGGAAAAGTTGGGAATGAAATAGTTAAACACAAAGGTATTAAAGCAATTTCATTTACAGGTGGAACAAGTACTGGAGAAATAATAGCCAAAACTGCTGGTCCCATGTTTAAGAAATTGTCGTTAGAATTAGGTGGAAAAAACCCCAACATTATATTTGCTGATTGCGATTATGACAAAATGCTAAAAACTACTTTACTTTCTTCATTTGCAAATCAAGGGCAAATCTGTCTTTGTGGCTCTAGAATATTTATTGAAAGAGAAATATATGACAAGTTTAAAAGTGATTTTGTTTCTAAAGTTAGTAAAATGATTATTGGAAATCCCCTTAATGATAATACGCAGATTGGAGCTATTGTTTCTAAATCACACAAAGAAAAGATATTGTCATATATTCAACTTGCAAAAGAAGAAGGAGGTACAATAATTTATGGAGGAAATGAGGTTAAATTAGAGGGAGAACTATCAGAAGGATTTTATGTTGAGCCTACTATTATTGAAGGTTTGAAACATGATTGCAGAACTAATCAAGAAGAGATTTTTGGACCAGTTGTAACTATTACACCTTTTGACACAATTGACGAAGTGTTGATGTATGCAAACAGTACTGAATATGGTTTGGCTTCAACAGTTTGGACAACTAATTTAAATAAAGCTAATTATGTTGCTTCAGAATTGCAATCTGGAATA
The DNA here is from genome assembly GCA_026390675.1 of Candidatus Kapaibacterium sp. Classification (GTDB taxonomy): domain Bacteria; phylum Bacteroidota; class Ignavibacteria; order Kapaibacteriales; family UBA2268; genus JAPLFM01. The sequence goes on from JAPLFM010000183.1 coordinate 35,931, forward strand.
GTTTGGGTAAACTGTTGGTTAGTTAGAGATTTAAGAACACCTTTTGGAGGGATGAAAAGCTCTGGAATAGGAAGAGAAGGTGGTTTTGAAGCATTGAAATTTTTTACAGAAGCCAAAAATATATGTATTAGTTATTAATTTTGTTTTATTATATTAAAGCATTAAAAATTTTACTACATTCGATTAAAAAAGTGGCTTTCTAATTAAATAGAAAGCCACAATTATTAAAACAGTAGGATAAGGGGTCCTATCTTTTAATATTTAAAATTATAGTTTTTATTTTATTATTAGAATTATAAACACCATAATAAATACCTGAATTCAATGGATTAGAATTACTATCAGTACCATCCCATTTGATTATATAATTACCTGAAACTGGAACTTGCTCTTTAAACATTTTAACCAATTTACCTTGTGCATCTACAATACTAAATTCAAAAGTTTGAGCCATTGGAATAACAAATGAAATTTCTGAATATCCATTATTTGGATTAGGTATTGCAGTAAAGTTATCAATTAATGTTTCATCATATTCAACTGAACTACCACCAACAGTACTTGTAAAATATACTTTTAAAGGATTAACAACATAATCTACTTTTATTGTAGCTGTACAACTGTAGTTACCTGCAACTTTAGGATTGAAAAGTACAACTAAATCTTTTGATTTATTAGCATCAATTGTAAAAGTATTTGATGTTGAATTTACATAAAAGTTAATATCAGAAAAATCAACTGAACTAATTGTTTCAGGGAAGCTAGATGGATTAGTTAGAGTTAAAGTTGTTGATACAGTTTCGTTCACTTTCGCTTTTACAGTAAAATTAGTATTATTAAGAGTAATAATTGATTTACTGATTGAGGCATTACCTAAAAGACTTAATGGAATTGTTTGACCATCTTCAGTTACGAAATCTGCAGTAGCAGTATTTACACCTCTAGTACCAGGAGAATATGTAATTACAATACTTTGAGATTTTTTAACATCCAAAGTAAGTGGTAAAGTAAATCCTTTAATTACGAAATTATCTTTATTTGTTCCTTTTATATTAACAGCAGTTATCTTTAATGCTTTTTTACCATCATTAGTTAAGAAATCTGTTAAATTTTTATCAACAGGGCTATTTTGTAAAACATCCCCGAAATTAATAACATTATTTGCTAAAGTTAATATTCCATTACCTGAAGAAGAAACATTTAAAGTTGCAACAGCCGAATTAGTACTTCCACAATTATTTGTAAGTTTACAATTATAATCACCAGCATCAGCAAGTGTAAGATTATTTAATACAAGTGATGACGCAGTTTGTCCGGGAAGAGCATTAGCACCTTTATACCATTCATATTGAATAGCTGAAATTGTATTTGAAGCAGATGTAGAAAATGTTACACTTCCACCTTCTGCAATAGTTTTACTCAATGGATTAATAAGCATTTTTGGTGCAGTATTAATATTTAAGTTTATAGTTGCACTACTAATAGCAGGGTCACAAGTACCTTTAATTAAACAATAATACAAACCAGATCTAGCTACTAAAACATTTGGAAAACTAATAGTAGCACTTGTATTACCATTTACCATTGTTCCATTTTGGTACCATTGGTAAGTTAGGTTTGTACCCAAAGCATCTACATATAAAGTTGCAGTAGTATTTTCACAAGCTACCAAATTTTTAGGTTGAGAAGTAATGCTTGGTGCAATACCTGCAGTAACTGCTACTGCTTCACTTGTTACAGTTTGGTTACAATTTGAACTTGTTGCCAAAAATCTATAGCTACCTACACTTGAAGGCTGAAAATTAGCTATTGTAAGTGTGCGTGAAGTTGCATCTAAAATGTCACTACCATTTTTTTGCCATTTAAATGTCAATCCATCTCCTGAAGCATTTGCCGAAATGTATCCATTAGAACCAATACAAACAGTTTTTGGTTGAGGTTGTTCTGTAATAGCTGGAGGGCTTTTTACTGTTAATAATACAGATTGGCTATTAACAGGAACCCCACAACTACCAGATACAACACATAAATAAT
>JAPLFM010000183.1:38022-48965 GCA_026390675.1 Candidatus Kapaibacterium sp.
TAAATAATTACCACCATCTCCAAGAACTACACTTGGAATTGTAAGTGTAGATGAAGTACCGTTTGTTACATTAATACCGTCTTTTTTCCAAAGATAGCTAAGACCAGTACCAACAGCAGAAACAATTAAACTAGCAGGATTACCAACACAAGCAGTTGTTGCAATTGGTTGTGTGCTAATAGCAGTAATTGGATTTACTGTAAAGTTTGCATTACTTACATCAAAAATACCAGCATTTAGTTCATCACTAATTCGTATTTTATTTAAGTTATTTGCTGTTTGGTTAGCAGCAATAGGCCAAGGGAAATTACCCGATGAAGCTGGTGTACTTGCAGATAAAACAGTAGGGTAAGTAGAGCCACCATCAGTTGACAATTCGATTTTAACATTTGTTATTCCTGAAGAAGTCCAAGTAATAGGTGTAGAAGCTCCTTGACAAACATTTTCTCCTCCATTTGGAGTAAGAACAGTAACCGAGCCTCCAGCTGTAACAGTTATTGCTTGAGTATTTGTATTCCAAACATCTCCAATTTCATTCCCATTTAAATTAACTGCATTTCCAGTAACTTGTAGGTAATATGTACCAGGTGTAGCAGGAGCAGTCCAAGTAAATGTAAAATCACAACCACCACCAGTAAAATTTTTTGGTAAAGTATGAGTTACATCTGTAGTTGCTTTTATTTTAACACCAGAACCAACATTACTAAATGTTCCTTTAGAATTACCACCAGAAGATGCGTCAGAAACAAAAGCGTCAAAACCACCAGCAACTAGGGAAGCATGAGCTACTCTTACTGTGATATTCAAACTACCCAATGCTTGAACAGAAAAACCTGAACCACTTGAAATTGAAACTGTAGTAGCTGGATTAGCACTACCTGCATGACAACCATTTCCAGCACATCCTGCAGATGCTTTTGCATTTATTCCAGTTTCGTTAGATTTTAGGCTATTAACCAAACTCAAAAGCAAACCAAAAGCTAGAACAAAGTTTATTATATAAACATTTCGACGAGTAAAAAAGCTAGACATATTATAACCTATAAATATATTAATAATTTTAATTTCAATTTTGGGATTTTTTCTAAAACAAAGTTAATAAATTCTAAACACTAAAACTATGACTTTAGTCATATAAAATTAATATTTTCAATTGTTAAATTAAAAATATTATACTTGAATGAAATTATTAATAAAAAAGAGCAACCTGTATTTGTATACAAGTTGCTCTTTTAAAATCTTAAAGTCAGACAACTAAAATTATTTTTTGAGATTTAAAACAATAGTTTGAATTTTATTTCCTGATTGATAAATTCCATAGTATGTACCACTACTTAATGGTAGTGAATTATTATCAGTGCCATCCCATTTGATTACATAATGTCCGGTTATATAGTTTGGTTCCATAAAGCTTTTTACAATCTTTCCTTGAATATCTACAATCTTAAATTCAAATTGTTGACTATTTGGAATATCAAAAGATATTTCAGAATTGTTTTCAATTGGATTTGGAATTGCTGTAATATTACTAATTAGATTTTCATCATAATCTACAGAGCCTAAACCAGTATTAGCGGTAATTAAAGTTAGAATAGGATTAACTGCAAAATCTGCTTTTAAAGTTACTGTACAACTTACTTTTCCATCTACTTTTGGAGTATATGAAACTACTACATCATGAGTTTTATTTGCACCTATTGAAAATGTACCAGTTGGAGAACTTAATATGAAATTATTATCCGAAAGTACAATTGGGGTAGAAATAGTCTCAACAGAACTTGAAGCATTTGTATAAGTTATAGTTGTTGAGGTTGCCTCACCTACTTTTGAATTTATTACAAATTCAGGTTTATATGAAGTGATGCTAGAATTTGCAATAGCAGATTTCCCTAAAAGCCCCAAAGATACTAATTGGTTATCTTCAGTTTTAAAATCAGCACTAGCAATGTTTAATCCCCTTGTTCCAGGAGTAAATTCAACACTTATACTTTGAGTTTTACCTGTATCAATAGTAACTGGAAGTGTCAATCCTTTGATTTTAAAATTATCTTTATTTACACCAATCATATTTATTTCAGTAATCTTTAGTGCTTTTTTACCAGTGTTTGATATAAAATTATTCAAAGGTTTTTCTTCTGGTTTGCCTTGTAATACTTCACCAAAAGATACCAAATTAGATGCAAGGTTTAAAACTCCAGCACCAGCTGAATTTATTATTAATGTTGCACCTGTAGATGTAGTTGTACCACAAGGATTACTAACTTTACAAGTATAAGTACCTGCATCAGATGATAACAAGTTACTTAGGTCTAATTGTTGAGTTGTTTTACCTGATATTAAATTTGCACCTTTATACCATTGATATTGTAAAGCCGTTAAGTTGCTTGAAGAAACAACAGTAAAGGTAACACTTCCACCCTCGATTCCTGTTTTATTTGTTGGGTTTAAAACTATTATTGGAGCAGTATTTACATTTACAGTAATTGTTGAAGTAGGAGCTGCGGGATCGCAAGATCCAGAAACTTTACAAAAATATTTGCCTTTATTAATAAGTAACGCTTTTGCTACAGTATAAGTTGAACTATTAGAGTTCGTAATAGGAAGACCATCTTGATACCATTGATATTGTAAATTTGAACCCGATGCACTAGTTATCAAAGAAAAAGGAGAGTTTTCACAAACAATAGTGTTTGTTGGTTGAATTAAAACTTGAGGAGGAGCGCCATTAAATAATATTGCAGTTGGACTCGAAACCGTAGTATTACAACTAGGGCTAATTGCTAAAAATTTATATGATCCAGCACTTAGAGAATTAAAATTAGGAATTGTAAGTGTTTTAGAAGTTTCACCATTTATTTCCGAACCATCTTTCTGCCATTTAAAGTTTATGTTGTCGCCAGTTGCTTCAGCCCAGATTACACCAGAAGAACCTTGACAGACTGTTCCACTTTTTGGATTTATAGTAATTATAGGTCCATTGCCAACAGTAACAACAGCAGGGTTACTAAAAAGTGGAGCGCCACAAGCACCAGTAACTGTACAAATATAAGTACCTGCATCTGAAAGTGTAACTGCATCAATAGAATAAGTTCTAGAAGTAGCACCTGAGATTTCATTTCCATTTTTTTTCCACTGATAAGCAATTCCATTTCCTGTAGCCGTAAGCCAAACAGATGAAGCTGTACCAGTACACATTGCTTTTGATTGTGGTTGGACAGTAATTAAAGTAGGGGCAGCTACTGTAAAAGAGCTATTGCTTTCATCTTTAGTAGCAGCATTTCCTGCATCACTCACTCTAATCATATATTGACTACCTGTAGCTTGATTGCCTGGTACATTCCAAGAATAATTTCCTATGCTTGCAGGAACTGTAGCAATCATAGTTGGGTAACTACTTCCACCATCAGACGACAATTCTATATTTGCACTTAAAAATCCAGAAGCAGTCCATTGAATACCAGTAGAAGCACCTGGGCAGATATTTTCACCACCATTTGGAGAAGTTACAGTAACAGTAGGTCCAGCGGTAACAACAATTGCTTGAGTAGCAGTATTCCATATATCACCATTACTATTACCATTATTATTTACTGAATTAGCAGCAACTTGTATATAATAAGTTCCAGCTGTGCTTGGAGCAGTCCAAGTAAAAGTATAATCAATCCCACCACCAGAATATGATTGAGTAGATGTGTGAGTTACTTCACTATTTGAGATTTGAAGTCCATTTCCTTGATTGCTTATAGTTCCAATATTAGAGCCACCAGATGAGGCAGTCTTTACTCCAATATCAACACCACCATTAGTTAATGAAGCGTGTGTTACTCTAACAGTAATATTTATACTTGCACTTGTATTAACATTAAAGTTGCCAGAGCTACTTGTAAATGTGATACCTGTAGCAGAATTTGCACTACCACCATGACAAGAGCCACTTGCACAACCGCCACTACTCTGCCCTGTTTTACCAGAACTATTTGAAACCAAATTGCTTGTTAATCCGATAACAAGACATAAAACAACTACAAAATTTACCAAATAAAGCTTTTTCTTAGTAAAATTTTTAAACATTAGGACCCCCTTAAAATAAAAAAATTGAAATTTGCAATTTCATTTAGTCTAATAACCTTAAAAAGTTAAAAATGTTACAAAAAAAAGTAAATAATTTGCAATTCCTATGATAAAAGTCATAAAAAAATATGATTGTTGTCATGTTTATATTTATCTAAAATGGAATCTACTTTTTTAAAAGCAAAAAGAGCAACCTGTATTTGCATACAAATTGCTCTTTTTAATTCATAAAGTCAGACAACTAAAATTACTTTTTGAGATTTAAAATTATAGTTTTAATCCTGTTTCCTGATTGATAAATTCCATAATAAGTACCACTATTTAATGGTAACGAATTATTGTCACTTCCATCCCATTTAATTACATAATGTCCAATTATAAAGTTTGGTTCTACAAAGCTTTTTACAATCTTACCTTGAATATCAAAAATTTTAAACTCAAATTGTTGACTATTTGGAATATCAAAAGATATTTCAGAATTATTTTCAATTGGATTTGGAATTGCAGATATATTACTTATCAGATTTTCATCATAATCTACAGAACCTAAGCCAGTATTAGCAGTTATAATAGTTTTAATTGGATTAATTGCAAAATCTGCTTTTAAAGTTACTGTACAACTTACTTTTCCATCTGCTTTTGGTGTATATAATACAACTAAATCTTGAGTTTTATTTGCACCAATTGAAAATGTTCCAGATGGAGAGCTTACTTTGAAATTATTATCTGAAAGCACAATTGGGGTAGAAATAATTTCAGCTGAACTTGAAGCATTTGTATAAGTTATAGTTGTTGAGGTTGCTTCACCTATTTTTGAATTTATTACAAATTCAGGTTTATTTGAAGAGATGCTAGGATTTGCAATAGCTGATTTCCCAATTAATCCCAAAGATACTACTTGGTTATCCTCTGTTTTAAAATCAGCACTTGCAATGTTTAGTCCTCTTGTTCCAGGAGTAAATTCAACACTTATACTTTGAGTTTTACCTGTATCAATAGTAACTGGAAGTGTCAAACCTTTGATTTTAAAATTATCTTTATTTACACCAATCATATTTATTTCAGTAATCTTAAGAGCTTTTTTACCTGTATTTGAAATAAAGTTGGTCAAAGGTTTTTCTTCTGGTTTGCCTTGTAATACTTCATCAAAAGATACTAAATTTGAAGCTAAGTTTAAAACTCCACTACCTGCTGCGTTTACATTAAGTGTTGCAGATGCTGAAGTTATAGTACCACACGAATTACTTAATTTACAATTATAAATTCCTGCATCAGTTAAAGTTAAATTATTTAAATCCAGTATTTGTGATGTTTTACCAGCCAAAGAAGATGCACCCTTAAACCATTGATACTGAATTGCAGTAGTTGTCGATGATGAAGCAACAGTAAATGTTACGCTCCCACCCACAACACCAGTTTTACTTAGTGGCTGTAAGGCAATAACTGGAGCAGTATTTACGTTTAATGTTATTGTAGAACTTGTTAAAGCTGGATCACATGAACCAGAAACTTTGCAATAATATTTACCACTATTTATTAAAGCTGATTTTAATAAAGAGTAAGTTGAACTATTAGCATTAGTTATTAAATTCCCATCTTGATACCATTGGTATTGTAAATTCGAACCTAATGCACTAACAAATAAAGATGTAGGAGAATTTAAACAAACATTTGTATTTTCAGGTTGAGTATCTATACTAGGTGCTGAAAATTTTTGCAAAATTGCTGAATTACTTGTAACCGTAGTACTGCAACCATTACTTATAGCAAAGAATTTATAAGTACCAACATTCAATTGTTGGAAATTGGGGATTGATAGAGTTTTTGAATTAGAATTTGCTATATCCACACCATCTTTTTGCCATTTGAAATTTAAGTTGTCTCCAGTTGCATCGCCCCAAACCACAGCAGTTGAACCAGTACAAAATGAAGTGTTTTTTGGATCAACAGTTATAAAAGGACCATTATTTACAGTTATTACCGCAGTATTGCTAAAAAGAGGCACGCCGCATGCACCTGTAACAGTACACACATAAGATCCAGCATCAAATGCTGAAACAGTTGGAAAAGTATAAGTGCCTGAATTGGCACCAGATATTTCACTACCATTCTTTTTCCAAACATATCCTAAACTATTCCCACTAGCATTTAGCCAAATGGAAGATGAAGTACCTGTACAAATTGATTTGGATTGTGGTTGAGTAAGAATTTGAGTAACAGTTGATACTGAAAAATTTGCATTGCTCTCATCAAAAGTAGAAACATAATTTGGATCACTTATTTTAATTTTATATTGATTGCCAAAGGCTTGATTGCCTGGTACATTCCAAGAATAGCTGCCTGTACTTGCTGGTACTGTTGCTATTAAAGTAGGGTAACTGCTACCTCCATCTGATGATAGTTCAATTTTAGCACTTGTAAATCCTGATGAAGTCCATTGAATATTTTTTGCCTCACCTGGACAAACATTTTCACCACCATTAGGCGATGTTAATACTAAAGTTGGACCTTGTGTAACAACAATAGTTTGAGTAGTTTGATTCCAAATATCACCACTTGACATATCATTAGCATTTACAGAATTTGCAGAAACAACAATATAATAAGTACCAGGAGTACTTGGTGCAGTCCAAGTAAATGTATAATCGTAACCACCACCAGAGTATGATACTGGATTGTCGTGAGTAATTTCACTTCCTATTTGTTTTAAACCACTTCCTGGATTACTAATAGTTCCTACATCACTTCCAGCAGTTGGAGCTGATTTAACTCCAAAATTGATTCCACCTTTTGTTAATGTTGAGTGAGTAACTCTTATTGTTACATTTATACTAACACCCGTATATACATTAAAATTACCAGAACTACTTGTAAACGATATACCAGTGGCTGCATCTGCACTAGTAAGGTGGCAAGACCCACTTACACCGCAACCACCATGAGTTTGACCTGTTATTCCAGCTTTTCTTGATATTAAATTATTAGTTAATCCAAATATAAGTATAAGTGAAATAACAAAATTTATTAAATATATTTTATTACGAGTTAAAGATTTTAACATAATGCCTCCTAGAGTTGTTTTTGAAAAATTTATTTTTTATAAATACAATAACCTCAAAAATCAAAAAATGTTACAATATATTCTTGTATTTTTTCAAAATAAATTAATTTTTGAATGCTATTAAATTAAGATTAAAAAAAATGCGATTTTAAAAATAATTATTATTAAATTGCGTGATTACGATGATAAATTGTCAAATTAATTAATATTTAAAAGGATTTTATGAAGTTACGTATATTTTTAGCTGTTGTGGCTATTTTTACTCTTGTTATTTCAAGTAACACAGTTGCTCAAACTCAACTTAAAACAAAAAATGACTCTATCTCTTACGCAATTGGTATGAGCATTTCTCAATCTTTCAAAACTCAAGGCTTAGATAAAACTATTAGTCTTGATATTATGAAAAGTGCTATGAAAGATGCATTTACTGATGATACAAACAAACTTGCTCTTAAAAAAGATGATATTAAAAAAATCTTTGAAGAGTTACAAAAATCAGTTCAAGAAAAACAAATGGCTGAAATGATGGTTAAAGGTAAAGAAGCAAAAACTAGAGGCGATGCTTTTTTAGCTAAAAACAAAACAAATCCTAATGTAAAAGTTACAGCTTCAGGTTTGCAATATGAAGTTATAACTGAAGGTAAAGGTAAAAAACCTTTAGCTACTAATACAGTAAAAGTACATTATACTGGAAGACTAACTGATGGTAAAGTATTTGATAGTTCAGTAGAAAGAGGCGAACCAATTGAATTCCCTTTAAATGGTGTTATCAAAGGTTGGACTGAAGGTGTTCAATTAATGACTGAAGGTTCTAAATATAAATTTACAATCCCTTCTGACTTAGGATATGGCGATGCTGGTGCGGGTGGTATGATTGGTCCAAATGAAGTTTTAGTTTTTGAAGTAGAATTGATTTCAATCAAAGATACTCCTGCTGTTGATGCTGCTCCTGCTCCAACTGAAATGCCTGATACTCAAACTAAACCTGCAAATAAGAACAAAAAATAATTTTAGTTCTTATTTAATGAAAAATTTAATCCCATTAACAATTAGTTGATGGGATTTTTTTATTTAGTAGATTTCATTTCTATGCTTAAAAAAGATATATTTTCAGTAATTTGCGATCTGAAAATTAATAAAATTGTGCATTATAAAAGGTTAAGAATATGTTCTCTTTAAATTTAAACGAAACTCAAATTGAAATACAAAGATTAGCTCGCACTTTTGCTCAAGAAGAAATAGCTCCAACTGCAGTTCATCGTGATATTCATTCCGAATTTCCTGCGGAAATATTAAGTAAATTAGGCGAATTAGGTTTTCTTGGAATGACTGTTTCTCCAGATTGGGGTGGAAGTGGCTTTGATCCACTTACATTCACAACTGTTATTGAAGAAATAAGTAGGGTAGATGCGAGTATTGCTACAATTGCTTCTGTGCAAAATTCATTAATCAATTGGATATTAGAGACATTCGGAACTGATGCTCAAAAAGAAAAATATCTTATTCCTTGTGCTGAAGGCAGGTTGCTTGGTGCATATTGCTTGAGCGAACCCGAAGCTGGCTCTGATGCACGAGATTTGAAAACAAAAGCACATTTAGATGGAAATGAGTGGGTAATAAATGGAACTAAAAATTGGATTACTTCTGCTCAACACGCTGGTATTTATATTGTATTTGCTCAAACGAATATTGACTTGAAACACAAGGGAATTGCTTGTTTTATAGTTGAGAAAGGTACTCCAGGTGCCGAGCCTGGACTAAAAGAAGATAAAATGGGACTTCGCTCAAGTGAAACTTCATCTCTTGGATTTACAAATGTTAGGATACCTGCTGAGAATATGATTGGAAATGTAGGAGATGGATTCTATATTGCAATGAAAGGTTTGACTGGTGGTAGGATTGGAATTGCTTCTCAAGGAGTAGGTATTGCACAAGGTGCTTTTGATTTGGCTTTGAAATATTCAAAAGAGAGACATACAATGGGTGTACCAATTTGCGATCATCAAGCAATTCAAATTAAATTAGCTCAAATGTCGATGAAGATTTCTGCTGCAAGATTATTAGTTCAAAAAGCAGCTTGGCTAAAAGGAAATAATATGGATTGCAATCGTGAATCATCTGAAGCAAAACTTTATGCCACTACAATTGCCAATGAAATAACTCGTGAAGCTGTTCAAATCCACGGTGGTTATGGTTATGTTAGAGAATACATTGTAGAACGTATGATGCGTGATGCAAAAGTAACTGAGATTTATGAAGGAACAAGCGAAATTCAACATATTGTAATTGCTCGTGATTTAATCAAAAATAGCTAATTAATGAATATCAAATTAATCAGATACGTTTCTCAAAAATTATATAATTCTGAGAAAAGTGGACTTCAAAAGTTTTCAAGTAAAGTTGCATTTTTTAGTGTAGCTCTTGGCAGTATGGGCTTGATAATAGCCCTTTCTGTGCTTGATGGATTTGATAAAAAGCTACACGATAATGCAATCAAATTTACAAAACATATTAGAGTTTCATCTATCAAGGGAGACAATCTCTATAATATTGATAATTCACTAAAGAAACTATCTGAATTTAAAGAAATTAAAGGTAAATCAATTCTTATTGAAAGAGAAGTATTGATAAAAAACAAAGACTTTGTTGATGGTGGGCTTATTCGTTCGTACAATCCAACAACGGATTTGGTAGATTTTAAATCGAATATCAAACAGGGTAGTTTTTCATTTTCAAGTAATTCAGCTAAGGAAGTGGTAATTGGAGAAGCACTTGCACAAAGAATGAATGCAAAGATAGGGGATAACATCATTATATTTTCAATTAAAGCAGAGAAAATGTCAGATTTGTCAAATTCTAAAGTTGCAAAACTGAAAGTGATAGGAATCTATTCTACTGGTATGACTCAATATGATAATTCAGTTGTTTTTACATCAGAAGATTATTTACGTAATTTTTTAGAGATGCCAGTTAATTCGGCTAATGCAATTGAAATTGTACTTTATGATTACAATTTAGCATCAAGTTTGGCAGGTAAAATTGAAAAGAAATTAGCTTTCCCTCATTTTGCTCAAACAGTTTTTGACTTTCATCAAGGAATTTTCACTTGGATAGAAATACAAAAGAAACCTATTCCTATTGTATTAGGATTGATTAGTATAGTAGCAGCATTGAATGTAATTACAACCTTACTAATTACTGTAATTGAAAAAACAAAAACAGTAGGGATACTCAAAACGCTTGGAATGAGCAATAGAAATATCCTAAGTGTATTTTTAATGCAAGGTGCTACACTAGGTGCTTTGGGAACTGCTTTAGGCTCAAGTATTGGTTTTTTATTAGTAAGTCTTCAAGACAAATTTTCCATAATTAAGTTATCTGGTGATATTTATTTTTTAGATACTGCCCCAGTTGATATTTCCCTTTGGCATTACGAAGTAGTGATTTTTACAACAATAATAATATCACTTCTGGCTACAATTGTACCATCATTGATAGTTTTAAAAGTCTCACCAGTTCAAGCTATTAAGTTTAGATGAGGATGATTTATGATAAATAACAATATTTTGTTGCAATATATTTTTACTTATTTTTGGCTAATAGGAATGAAAAGTGACATAAAAATATTTCAAGTCAATATTGTTAATAATAAAAGTGAAAATACTAAAATCCATGGCAGAGTACTTTGGGTTGATGACTTTGAAAATTTTCCTGATGATGAAGATTTATTAGAATTTATGTGGGATGTGCCAACAAATAATCAATTTGTTAAAAGTGCAACTGAACTATTAGAATACTTAATAAAAAAGAA